>JASFNY010000146.1:0-5445 GCA_050116795.1 Thiohalophilus sp. | reverse complement strand
ATCTGCTGCATGCCGCGGTAAACGGTCGTGGCATATTCGTCAGCGCCCAGGATCCAAA
Source organism: Thiohalophilus sp. (assembly GCA_050116795.1). GTDB lineage: Bacteria > Pseudomonadota > Gammaproteobacteria > UBA6429 > Thiohalophilaceae > Thiohalophilus. Next base: position 5,387 of record JASFNY010000146.1, on the reverse strand, counting down.
GGAATTTGCCGTTGCAATGGGTAAAACCCTGGACAACCTGAATGGCCGAATCAGTTCCGCTGCCTCAATCGCGACCAACTCCACCCGCCTGGACGCCAACACCTTTATTTACCAGGCCAAGTACGACAGCACGGACTGGACGGGTCGATTACTGGCCTACAAGATCAACACGGATGGTTCTGTCGGTGCTGCAGCCTGGGACGGCGCATCATTGATACCGTCGAACCACACAAACCGGAATATCTATACCTATAACGACGCGACTGGCACTGGCGTGAAATTCCTGTGGGGTGATATCAGTCCCGCGCAACAAACCGCCCTGGGTTCCCAGGCGATACTGAATTATATTCGCGGTGATGCCAGCAATGAAATCCGTAATGGCGGAACCTACCGTAACCGGGATATTCTCCTGGGTGATATCGTCAACTCGGATCCCTGGTTTGTCGGGCGATCCAATTTCGGCTACGGCCTGCTGCCCGGGGTTGAGGGCGATGATTATGCCGCCTTCATTGCCAGCTCGTCATACATAAACCGTACAGAAGCGCTCTATGTCGGCGCCAATGATGGGATGTTGCATGCCGTCGATGCCGCCACAGGCGCTGAACTCTTTACCTATATACCGAGCTCTGTCTATACCAACCTGGCAAGCCTGGCCGATAAAAATTACAACCATAAATATTTCGTCGACGGCAGCCCGCGCGCCGGCGCGGCCTATATCGATGTCGGTACCGGCTCCAAGGAATGGCGTACTGTTCTGCTGGGCAGTACCGGCGCCGGTGGTCGGACCGTTTTTGCGCTGGATGTCACCGATCCCTCGACCTTTGATGAGTCAGACATTTTATGGGAATTCACCAATCCGGAACTGGGCTATACCCTTGGCCAGCCGACCATCGTACGCCTGGCGACCGGTGATTGGGCTGCCGTGTTCGGTAACGGCTATAACAGTAACACCCAGTCTTCCCGTATCTTCATTGTAAATATAGAAGACGGTTCGCTGATCTACGAATTTGATTCCGGAGTCGGCGATGCCACCGATCCCAATGGCATGGCCACCCCGATAGTCAGTGATAGCAACCAGGACGGTATTGCGGATATCATCCATGCCGGGGACCTGCACGGTAATCTCTGGAGTATCGATATCAGCAATACCAACTCCGGGCAATGGGGCAGTAACTACAAGCAGGGCAATACACCCAAGCCCCTGTTCGTTGCGACCAGTGTTGACGGGAACCGTCAGCCCATCACGGCCAAACCGCAGGTTGGTAATGACCCCAACGGCGGACTGATGGTCTATTTCGGTACCGGCAAGTACATTGAAGCTGGCGATAATATCGTTCCGGCCACCCCCGAAGTGAATAGCATTTATGGTATTCGCGACAACGGTTCTACCAGTGTCCGGAGCGACCTGCTACAGCAGGAGATAATCTACGAAGAAGACCTGGAAAGCTTTACAAACCCGGATACCGGGGAAGTATTCACCAATGGTGTGCGTCTCATGAGCCAGAACACCATGACTACCCAACCGGGCTGGTATCTGGATCTCATTTCTCCAGCACCCAATAATTACGGCCGGCAGGGTGAACGGGTTGCTTCCACACCCCTGCTCTGGGACGATCGGATTATCTTCCCGACGTTGATTCCCAACGATGATCCCTGTGGCTGGGGCGGTGACAGCTGGCTGATGGAATTTGACCGGCTGACGGGAGGTCGACTCAACTACACGGTGTTCGATCTCAACCGGGACAACCGGTTCGACAGCCAGGAGTGGGTCAACGGCATGCCGGTTTCCGGTGTAAAATCGAAAGAGGGCATTATCGATACTCCCGGGGTGGTTTGCGCCGACAAGACCTGCTTCAAGTACAGTAGTGGTTCCTCAGGCGACGTCGAGGTCGTCAAGAACAAGGGCGGCACCACAAGTGGGCGGCAAACCTGGATGCAGCTGCAATAACGGTCTGACCTCGAGGTTAAATATTCGGGATTATTAACGAGGTAATGTGATTATGAAAAAAATTATCATGATACTGCTTTGTTCATTGTCTATTACCGCCGTACCGGTTTTTGCCCAGGCGGATGAACAGAGTATCGTTGGGATAATAGCCGGCGTGGACATGAACAAGCGCCTGCTCTATATAGATGGCGAGTCTTACACGCTGGCCAAGGATGCCAAGCTGTCTTCATCAAAGACTAAAATCTATTATGATGCATCCAATCTCAAGGCAGGTACTGTCGCCACATATACCTGGACAACATACAAAGACAAACGCATCATTACGGCGTTATATGTTCACGAGGGCCTTCAGGATGTTCCTGAGTAATAATTCGAGACTGATTACAATGAAAAAGACACAGCATGGATTCACCCTGATTGAACTGATGATCGTCATTGTCATCATCAGTGTTCTTGCCGGAATCGCTCTTCCGGCTTATCAGAGTTACCTGACAAAATCCCGCCGCGGAGATGCCCAGGGGGCATTGAACAATTTTGCCAATGTCATGGAGCGTTATTATACGGAAAACTATACCTATGAAGGTGCTGCTGCCGGCGGTGCGGATACGGGTGCGCCGACCATTTTTCCGACTCAATCCCCTCTGGATGGAAGTAAAAAGTATTATAACCTGAGTATCCAGGCAGCGGATGCAACAACCTTCACCCTGCGAGCAACGCCACTGGCGGGTGCTCAGGGCAGCGATGGTTATCTGGAGCTGACTTCAACCGGCCGGCGACTTTGGGACAGAAACAACGATGGTGACACCGATGATGCCGATGAAGACCATTGGTGATAATCGAGTGTGTTTGACGGTAGTCATAACCTGTCTACCTGGTTAAAACAAACTGATTCTATAATTATCAGTGGGTCTTTGCCCTTGAGGATTTGAGTTCGGACGGCAGGGAGAAAACGACGTTCTCTGATTGTCCGGCCCCGCGATCGACTTCCTCCACGCCCCACTCGCGCAGCCGTGCGATGACCCGTTCCACCAGCACTTCCGGTGCCGAGGCCCCGGCGGTGACACCGATGTTCTCGACACCTTGCAGCCACGCCGGTTCTATCGCCGATTCATCATCGATCAAATACGCCGTGGTACCGCGCCTTTCGGCGACTTCCTTGAGCCGGTTGGAGTTGGAGCTGTTGGGTGAACCAACCACCAGCAACAGATCGACCTGATCGGCTATCTGTTTCACGGCATCCTGGCGATTCTGGGTGGCATAGCAGATATCGTTCTTGCGCGGTCCCTGAATGGCCGGGAAGCGCGCGCGCAGGGCATCGATGATCGCCGCCGTATCATCCATCGACAGAGTGGTCTGGGTCACGAACGCCAGGTGTTCGGGATCATTTACCTGCAGGTTGGCAACATCCTCGACACTTTCAACCAGGTACATGCACCCGCCGCGTGAATTATCGAACTGCCCCATCGTGCCTTCCACTTCCGGATGACCCTCATGACCGATCAGGATGCACTCCTGCCCATTATTGCTGTAGCGTTTGACCTCCAGGTGTACCTTGGTCACCAGCGGGCAGGTAGCATCGAACACATTCAGTTGACGACGTTCAGCTTCGTGGCGTACTGCCTGGGAGACGCCGTGCGCGCTGAAGATGACGGTCGCGCCATCGGGGACCTCGTCCAGCTCCTCGACAAAGATCGCTCCCTTGTCGCGCAGACCCTCGACCACGAAGCGGTTATGCACCACTTCATGCCGTACATAGATCGGCGCGCCGAACAGTTCCAGTGCCCGTTCCACGATCTCGATGGCGCGATCGACTCCGGCGCAAAAACCGCGGGGGTTGGCCAGTATGACTTTCATGCATCACTGTCCTGGGTCATTTGACCCGGTTGAATGTCCAGAATTTCCACGTCAAATACTACGGGACGTCCGGCAAGCGGATGATTGAAATCGATCACCACTTCCTCGTCACGAACTTCGTGGATGGTGCCCGGCACCTCTTCGCCTGAAGGTGTGGTAAATCCCAGCACAATGCCCTCTTCCAGGGGCAGTTCGGCAGCGAATTCGCTGCGTGGCATCGTGTGTATATTGTCCTCATCGGGAAATCCAAAGGTATCGCGCGGCCCGATCTCAAGGCACTGCTTGTCACCCACTTTCAGACCATAGAGCACCATTTCCAGTCCTTCAATCAGGGTTCCGTCACCCATGGTAAAGGTCATCGGTTCACCTTCTTCGGTACTGTCCGCCACCGTGCCATCCGTGAGACTGAGCTTGAAGTACATGGTTACCCGGGAACCCGGCCCGATGGTCAATGCCTCGATATTCGCCATGATTTATATCCGTTTAATTACTCTTTATATTTTGCCGCCAGCTTGCGATCCTCGAGATGCTGGCGCAGAGTATCGACCAGAATCAGTACCACCCCGACAGTAATCGACGAATCGGCCACGTTAAAGGCCGGCCAGTGACACTCGGGTTGTCCGCCACGGGTCCAGTTAAAAAACATCGGCATACACTCGACGCCTTTATAATAGACATCGAGAAAATCAATAACGTAACCGTGCAGCAGGCGATCGATCAGGTTACCAACTGCACCGCCCAGAATGAGCGCCAGCGACGCGGCCTGCAGCGGTTCATGTTTCAGTCGTTTGAGCCACAGGATGATCGCGGCACTGATGATTATCGAGACCGTTGCGAAGAACCAGCGCTGCCAGCCACCTGCATCACTGAGAAAACTGAACGCGGCCCCGCTGTTGTGCATCAGGGTCAGGTTGAAAATCGGCAACAGTTCCACCGGCTGATGCAAAACCAGGTAGTAACTGGCCAGCCCCTTGCTCAGTTGATCAAGCAGTACTAACGCCGCCGAAAGCCATAACCATTTCAACATTATATTATCCTTTTGTAGGAGGCGATTTCATCGGCGACCGTGGTTTTAAAACAAACAGTCGCGGCCAAAAGCCCCTCCTACAACAACAAATCAAGCGTGCAGGCGCTGCTCGCCTTCCCCGCTGACATTCTCCACGCAACGACCACACAATTCCGGATGCTCGGAATGCTTACCCACATCATCGCGATGATGCCAGCAACGCACGCACTTGGCATGCGGTGATGCCGATACCGAGACCCAGATCTCGTCATTACTGGGTAACGTATAGTGTTGCGCCTCTGCCGGTGGTTCCCCGGCCAGGTAGATACGAGCTGCCGAAGTAATCAGGACAAAGCGCAACTCGTCCTCAAGTAACGCCAGCGCATCATGAATCTCGCGGCCGCAATAGATACCCACTTCGGCATCCAGGCCCGCGCCGATACCGCCGGCGACGCGCAGATTTTCCAGTTCCTTGTTGACTGCATCACGTACCGACATGATTTTCTGCCAGTACGCCAGTTCCTGTGCAGCCTGTTCCTCGCTGCCGTACATGGCAGGCAATTCATACCAGGTGTTGAG
>JASFNY010000145.1:0-5456 GCA_050116795.1 Thiohalophilus sp. | reverse complement strand
ACTGGGCAAAGGCCGCCAGTTCGCGATACTGGGCCAGCATCAAACGCACACCGCCACCGAGTTTCTTGATGATCTTGGTCTGGGCGGCACCACCAACACGGGAAACCGACAGACCGGCGTTGATTGCCGGGCGGATACCCGCGTTGAACAGATCCGATTCCAGGAAGATCTGACCGTCGGTAATGGAAATAACGTTAGTCGGTACGAATGCAGATACGTCGCCGGCCTGGGTTTCGATGATCGGCAGCGCAGTCAGAGAACCGGTCTTGCCTTTCACTTCACCGTTGGTGGCCTTTTCAACAAATTCCTCGTTGACCCGGGCCGCACGTTCCAGCAGACGGGAATGCAGGTAGAACACGTCACCGGGATAGGCTTCACGACCCGGCGGACGGCGCAGCAACAGGGATACCTGACGATAACCCCATGCCTGCTTGGTCAGGTCATCATAAATAATCAGCGCGTCTTCACCACGGTCGCGGAAATACTCACCCATGGAGCAGCCGGAATACGGAGCCAGGAACTGCATAGCCGCAGATTCGGAAGCACCGGCAGCCACCACGATAGTGTGATCCATGGCTCCGTGCTCTTCGAGCTTGCGCACCACGCTGGCCACGGAAGACTGCTTCTGGCCGACGGCGACGTAGATACATTTTACGCCGGTACCTTTCTGATTAATGATGGCGTCGATGGCCACCGCGGTCTTACCGGTCTGGCGGTCACCGATAATCAGCTCACGCTGACCACGACCGATCGGCACCATGGCGTCGATGGATTTCAGACCGGTCTGTACCGGCTGGTCAACTGACTTACGCCAGTAAACGCCGGGGGCGACTTTTTCCACCGGTGAGGAGATAGCGTTCTCGATCGGTCCTTTACCGTCAATCGGGTTACCCAGCGCGTCGACTACGCGACCCAGCAGGGATTCACCGGTCGGTACTTCCAGAATACGGCCGGTACATTTGACCTTGTCACCTTCCGTAATGTGTTCATAGTCACCCAGGATTACCGCACCAACGGAATCACGCTCCAGGTTGAGCGCCATACCATAGGTATTGCCGGGAAACTCGATCATTTCGCCCGCCATAACGTCATCAAGACCGTGAATGCGGACCACGCCGTCGGCCAGGGCCACGACGGTACCTTCGTTGCGAGCTTCAGAAGCGGCTTCGAAACCTTCAATGCGCTTCTTTATAAGTTCGCTGATTTCAGATGGATTCAGTTGCATGATTGATATCCTTTAGAAAGCCTTAATGCATCAGTGTATTCGTCAGCCGCTCTAACTGACCTGTGACAGAAGCATCAATGACCAGGTCTCCAGCACGAATGATCGCGCCACCGATCAGTGACTCGTCGGTCTTGTTGACCAGAGTCACTTCACGACCCAGACGTTTTTTCAACGCGGCGACCATCGCCTGCTGTTGTTTATCGGAGAGCGGGAAAGGTGTCGTCACTTCCGCTTCAACCGTCTTTTCTGCTTCTGCACGCTGTTCTTCGAACTGCTCTGCAATTTCGGGAATGACATTCAAACGCTTGTTTTCGGCCAACACTTTGAGCAGGTTGCTGCCGTCTGCAGTCAGCTTGTCGCCACAGATATCGGCAAACAGCATGATCTTCGCGTCTTTGCTCACTTCCGGATTGCCGATCATGTCAATTGCGGCATCGTCCGCCGCCACGGCGGCAAGCCACTGCAGCATTTCGGACCATTCAGTCAATTTGCCCTGCTGCTTTGCCAGATCGAAAGCGGCCTGAGCATAGGGGCGTGCAATGGTGCTTTTCTCTGCCATATTCCAGACCCCTAGATTTGCGCGACCAGATCCTTGAGCAGATCTTCGTTGGCCTTGGCATCGATCTCACGCTTGAGGATCTTGCCGGCGCCGGCAACCGCCAGGGTAGCTACCTGACCACGCAGTTCTTCGCGTGCCCGGTTAACTTCCTGTTCGATTTCGGCCTGGGCCGTTGCAATGATGCGTTCACCTTCAGTGCGCGCTGTATCTTTGGACTCTTCAACGATTTCAGAAGCACGCTTCTGAGCCTGGTTGATGATGTCCTGAGCCTGCTGTTTGGCTTCGTGCAGAACTTCTGCCGCCTTCTTTTGAGCCAGCTCCTGTTCATGCGCACCGCGTTCAGCTGCAGCAAGGCCATCTGCTATCTTCTTTTTGCGCTCGTGCAGCGCGTTCATAATCGGTGGCCACACAAATTTCATGCAGAACCACACGAATACGATGAACGTAAGCGTTTGGCCTATGAGAGTTAAGTTGATATTCATCGCCAGAACCTTGTTTGGTTAGTTCGAATGTATTCGCTTTCTCGACTATTCAGACTTAAGCGGCAACGGCGAACAGAATATACAGTGCGATACCCACGGCAATCATCGGAACCGCGTCGGTCAGACCCATGACGATGAAGAACTGGGTACGCAGCATCGGAATCAGTTCCGGCTGACGTGCAGCACCTTCAAGAAAACGACCGCCCAGAACACCGATACCCACGGCAGCACCCAGTGCACCCAGACCCAACATCAGAGAACCTGCGATGTATAACAGAGCTTGTTCCATTGTTTTCTCCTATAGCTTTAAATGTTAAATAACCAAAAAATTAAAACTGTTTTATCAGTGTTCCGACTGCGCCATATCCAGATACACGATGGTCAGGGTCATAAAGATGAACGCCTGCAGTGTGATAATCAGGATATGGAAAATGGCCCAACCCAGTTGCAGGACACCACCAAAGATGCCCATCGCCAGACCCGCGCTGTACATCAGCGCAATCAGGATGAATATCATCTCGCCGGCATACATGTTGCCGAACAGTCGCAAGGCCAGTGAGATTGGCTTGGAAATCAGCGAGACGAACTCGAGTACGAAGTTAATAGGAATGAAGACTGCCTGGACTACCGGGTTCTTGGACTGGAACGGCATCATGGTCAGCTCACCCACAAATCCGCCGACACCCTTGTTCTTGATGCTGTAATGCAGGATCAAATAGAACACCGCGAACGCCATACCAAAGGTCGCGTTGGGATCGGTGGAAGGCACTACCTTGAAATAAACGTGATGCGGATCAGCACCAAAGACCGTGGCGCCCACCCAGCCAGCCAGTGACGGCAGCCAATCGACCGGAACCAGATCCATCAGATTCATCAGGAAGATCCAAACAAAGATGGTCATGGCCAGCGGCGCGACCAGATCATTCTTGCCACTGAAAGAACCACGCACACTACTGTCGATGAATTCGGCAATCCACTCGACAAAGTTCTGCCAACCACTCGGGGTCTCTGCACTGGCAGTCTTGGCTGCCTTACGGAACAACCATAAAAAGAGTACCCCGAGGACGATCGACCAGAGCATGGTATCGACATGAATCGCCCAGAAACCCATTTCCCGGGCTTCCGCGGCGCTGTGTGCGAAACCCCAACTGCCGTCGGGATGCTGGCCAAAGGTCCAGTTCTGCAAATGGTGCTGGATATATCCTTTTGAAGTTAGTTCTTCGCTTGCCATGGTCGGTTAGATCCAAATTTTTTATGACGTGAAATCTTGTGCCCCGGTCGCCGACTAGCGGGCGCGCAACGGACGGGCAAAAAAATAGCCAAGCTGTGCGGCGATGAAACCAATCAGTATTCCCGCCGCCTCCAGCTCAAGAACCACCATTCCCAGCACCAGCAGGGCAATGATGGTCAGCAGGCGGAACAGGGTGGCTTTGTAGAACTCGGCCATGCGCAGGGTGGTGCTGTCACCCATGGCTTCGTCCTCTGCCGTCGCCAGACTGATTCGCCAGGCACCCGCCAGGGCGCCGGCGATGCCGGCGGCGCCGCCAAATAGCGTCGCCAGGCCAAAATCTGTCCCCTTCTTCAGGAAAATCACGATTGCGGCCGCTGCAGTCAACGCCACCTGAATCAGGATCAACCGGAGGAGCGTGCGTCGGAAGGCGATATTCGCCGCGTTGGGCATGCCGAAATTGGTCACAGCCACAGCTCTCCGAGCGAGACCTCAAGTATCAGGGGCGCGTAGTATATGGGGTCGACCCGACAGGGTCAATGATGGTCGCATCACCGAAATTTACCCGTCTTTTTAGGTCAACTTAACCGAAAAACGCGATACATACTATTTAATTAGCCCTACTTGATATGGGCAAGAATGCCATCCAGCTCATCCAGGCTGTTGTACTGAATGACCAGCTTGCCACGCCCCTTGTTGTCGGCCTGTATCTGGACTTTGGCGCCCAGTTTTTCAGACAGGTCTTCCTCAAAACGCCGAATGTCAGGATCTTTGCTGTGCGTGGCTTTTTTCGATTTGGCCGGTTGTGACAATTTGCGGACCAGGTGCTCGGTCTCGCGGACTGACAGACCCCGGTGTGCCACCTGCCGGGCCGCCTCAATCTGCGCACCGCCCTGCAAGGCCAGCAAGGCCCGCGCATGACCCATCTCCAGTTCACCCTTTTCCAGCAATTGTTTGACGGCCGGCTCCAGGGTCAGCAGCCGTAACAGATTGGATACCGCGGCACGCGAACGACCTACCGCATCGGCCGTCTGCTGATGTGTCAGACCGAACTCTTCGATCAGTCGCTGCAGCGCCATCGCCTCTTCAATGGGATTGAGTTCCTCACGCTGGATGTTTTCGATCAGCCCCATGGCCATGGCGGCCTGATCCGGTACATCGCGCACTACCGCCGGAATCTCGTACAGCCCGGCCAGTTGCGAGGCACGCCAGCGGCGTTCGCCGGCGATCAACTCGAAATGGCCGGCCTGGCTGTGCGGGCGTACCACGATCGGCTGCACCACACCCTGTGCCTTGATTGAATCGGCCAGTTCCTGCAGCGTCTCTTCGGGAAAATCGTGGCGCGGTTGATAGCGGCTTTTGTGGATGACATCCACCGGCAGCATACGCAGATGATCGCCCTGCGGATGCTGGTCCGGCTGCGGCAAGCTTACCTCGCCATCTTCCGCGTGAGTCTGTACCGGTGGCGAAGCTGCCGCACCGAGCAGGGCGTCGAGTCCACGGCCCAGTCCGCGTTTTTTACCTGCCATGCCTAGACTGCTCCTCCGGCACCCATCAGGCTGGCCTGGCGGGCCGCCTGCATATCCTGATCCTTGCGCAGGATTTCCCCGGCCAGTGCCAGGTAGGCCAGTGCGCCACGCGAACTCTTGTCGTAATTGATCACCGGGATACCGTAACTCGGTGCCTCGGCCAGGCGCACGTTACGCGGAATTACCGTGCGATAAACCTGTTCCGGAAAATGGTCGAGCAACTGGCCCGAGACATCGTTGGCCAGGTTATTGCGCGGGTCAAACATGGTACGCAACAGGCCTTCAACCTTGAGCTCCGGGTTCACACTGCTGCGAATCCGGTCGATGGTGTTGAGCAGGGCCGAAAGCCCTTCCAGTGCATAATATTCACACTGCATGGGAATCATCACCGACTCTGCGGCCACCAGGGCGTTAAGGGTCAGCATATTCAGTG
>JASFNY010000144.1:0-5469 GCA_050116795.1 Thiohalophilus sp. | reverse complement strand
GTTGTGCAGCCACGAGAGCGGTTCCTCGAAATCGTGCGCAACGTGCTTGTAGAACTCCCTGTATTCCTCGTCGCTGACTTCGGAACGGGCGCGGGTCCACAGGGCCGAGGCCTTGTTGACCGTCTCCAGTTCATTGGTCGGCTTGCCTTCCTCGTCCAGCTTCGGCATCAGGATCGGCAGAGAAATGTGATCGGAGTATTTCTTGATGATGCTGCGCAGACGGAACTCATCCAGGAACTCATCGGCATCCTCGCGCAGGTGCAGGGTGACACTGGTGCCGCGCGCCGCGCGCTCGATGGTCTCCAGGGTATACTCCCCTTCACCATTCGACTCCCAACGTACACCGTGTTCCTTGCCCAGTCCGGCGCGACGCGTCTCGACGGCGACACGATCTGCAACGATGAACGAGGAGTAGAAGCCCACGCCGAACTGGCCAATCAGCTGCGCGTTTTTCGACTGGTCTTCGGAAAGGGCGTCAAGGAACTTGCGTGTGCCGGAGCTGGCGATTGTACCGATGTTATCCATTACCTCCTGGCGATTCATGCCGATGCCGTTGTCGGTGATGGTGATGGTGCGCGCCTCCTTGTCGAAATCGACACGAAGTTTCAGGTCGGTATCGCCTTCATACAGCGCGTCATCGGCCAGGGCCTCGAAGCGCAGCTTGTCACAGGCATCGGACCCGTTGGAGATCAGCTCGCGCAGAAAGATCTCCTTGTTGGAATAGAGAGAATGGATCATCAGCTGCAGCAGCTGCTTGACCTCGGTCTGGAAACTGAGTGTCTCCTTGTGTGCGTCGACAGTCATTTTCTTCTCACCTTATATAAATAGTATGAGTGACAGACAGATAGGTATAATTTGTAGGGTTAATAGGGACAGACGATCCCGATTTCAAGAGCGGACTGGTGACTACTTGAGCCAGTGCTTCTCGAGATTGGTGGCCTTGAGGATATATGTGGCGATCTCTTCCACCGAGCGGCTGGTCACATCCAGATAGTCGATACTATTGGCCCTGAACAGGGCCTCGACCTGGCGCACCTCGTACTGACACTGGTGCAGAGCCGCGTAACGACTGTCGGGCGAACGGATCTGGCGAATCTGCTGCAATCGCTCGGGGCGAATAGTCAGGCCAAACAGCTTGTTACGCCAGGGTTTGAGATCAGCGGGCAACTTGCTGTTTTCCAGCTCCTCTTCCACCAGCGGATAGTTGGCGGCAAAGATCCCGTAGTGGATGGCCAGAAACACGCTGGTCGGCGTCTTGCCGCTGCGCGAGACGCCGACCAGAATCAGATCGGCCCGGTCATAATGGCGAATGCTGCCGCCATCGTCGTTCTGCAAAGCAAAATTGATCGCATCCATACGATGGGTGTACTGCTCCGGGGTTACTACCCCGTGGGTATGCCCCACCGCAGGTACCGGCGGCGCACCCAGTTCCTCTTTCAGCGGGTTGAGAAAAGGCCCCATGAAATCGATAAACAGTCCCTCGCTGGCAGCGATAATGTCATGGGCATCTGATACCACCAGAGTGCTGAAAATAAGCGGCCGTTTGCCCCGCGAATGGTGGGCGGCGTTGATCATGTCCCGCACCTCACGTGCCTTGTCCGCATTGTCGATGTAACGCAGGGTCACGGTATCGAAAGACTGATCCGCGAACTGCGACAGCAGGCTGTGGCCGAGGGTTTCCGCGGTGATCGCGGTGCTGTCGGAGACAAAGAATACCGCCCGTTTCCCGGTCATGAAATGTTCACCATTTTTAACGAATGGATAATTGAAAAGCAGGCAACCCGGCCTGTAACCTGCCTGATAACCGGTTACACTCTGCTATGAATCATCCGCATTGGCAAGGGGGACAACGTGACACAACATCTGATCTGGTTCGAGGAACTGCGGCTTGACGATGTCCCCAGGGTCGGCGGCAAAAATGCCTCACTGGGCGAGATGATTCATCAGCTCAGCGACGCGGGCGTCCAGGTGCCGGGCGGCTTTGCCACCACCGCGGATGCGTTTCGGGAATTTCTGGAGCACAAGGGCCTGTCCGATAGAATCTACGCCGAACTGGACAAGCTGGACATCAACGACGTGGTGGCGCTGGCCAAAAGTGGCGAGCGTATTCGCCAGTGGATTCTCGATACCCCCTTTCCTCCCGATCTGGAAAAAGCCCTGCACGAGGCGATTACCAAACTGCAAAAAGAATATGGCGACGAAGTCACTTTTGCAGTCCGCTCTTCCGCCACCGCCGAGGATCTGCCCGAGGCCTCGTTTGCCGGTCAGCAGGAAACCTATCTGAACATCAAGGGCGAGGCCAATATACTGGATGCCATTCGTCATGTGTTTGCCTCGCTGTTCAATGACCGCGCCATCGCCTACCGGGTGCATCATGAATTTGATCATCGTGATGTCGCCCTTTCGGCCGGCATCCAGCGCATGATTCGCAGCGATATCGGTGCCAGCGGCGTAATGTTCACCATCGACACCGAGTCGGGCTTCGAGGATGTGGTATTCATCACCGCCGCCTATGGCCTGGGTGAAACCGTGGTCCAGGGGCAGGTCAATCCGGACGAGTTTTATGTCTTCAAACCGATGCTGGAAAAAGACAAGCAGGCGGTGATTCGACGCAACCTGGGCACCAAGGCGATCCGCATGGTCTACGGTGAAGACACCGGGCATGCCGGTTCCACCCGTACGGAGGAAGTCCCCGGGGAAATGCAACGCCAGTTCAGCATCAACGACGAGGAAGCGATGGAGCTGGCGCGCCAGGCAATGACCATCGAGAAACACTACGGCCGGCACATGGACATCGAATGGGCACGCGACGGTCAGGACGGCAAACTGTATATTGTGCAGGCACGACCAGAGACGGTGAAGAGTCGTTCCGAAGGCAATGTCCTTGAGCGATACGAGATGCAGGACTACGGCAAGGTACTGTCCACCGGTCGCAGCATCGGCCAGCGCATCGGTAGCGGGCTAGCGCGAACCATTATGAATGTGAAAGAGATGGATCGCCTGCAACAGGGCGATGTACTGGTCACCGACATGACCGATCCGGATTGGGAACCGGTCATGAAGCGCGCTTCGGCCATTGTCACCAATCGTGGCGGGCGGACCTGTCATGCCGCGATCATAGCCCGCGAGCTCGGAATTCCTGCCGTCGTCGGTTGCGGTGATGCCACCGAGATCATTTCTGACGGCAGCGAAGTGACCGTTTCCTGTGCCGAGGGTGATACCGGTTATATTTATGCAGGCATTCAGCCCTTCGAGATCAAGCGGATCAACCTTGAAGGCATGCCCGATTTGCCTTTCAAGATCATGCTCAATGTCGGTTCACCGGATCGGGCATTTGATTTCAGCTTTCTACCCAACGCCGGTGTCGGTCTCGCGCGCCTGGAATTCATCATCAACCGCATGATCGGCGTGCATCCCAAGGCCCTGCTCAACTACGACAAGCAGCCGAAAGAAATCCAGGAACAAATCGACAGCCAGACCGCCGGTTTTTCCGATCCGGTCGAGTTCTTTATTGAGAAACTGTCCGAAGGAATCAGCACTATCGCCGCCGCTTTCTGGCCCAAGCCGGTTATCGTGCGCATGTCCGATTTCAAATCCAACGAATACCGAAACCTGATCGGCGGTGAAGCTTACGAACCGCATGAAGAAAACCCGATGATCGGTTTTCGTGGCGCCGGACGCTACATTTCCAAAACCTTCCAGGACTGCTTTGAACTGGAATGCCGGGCACTGAAAAAAGTCCGCAGGGAGATGGGGCTGACCATTGTCGAGTTAATGATTCCCTTCGTGCGTACCGTGGAACAGGGGCAACAGGTAATCGAGTTGTTAAAGCAGCATGATCTGAAACAGGGTGAGAACGATTTGCGAATTGTAATGATGTGCGAAATTCCTTCAAACGCCCTGCTCGCTGATCAGTTTCTCGAGCACTTCGATGGCTTCTCCATCGGTTCCAATGATCTGACTCAGCTGACCCTGGGACTGGATCGCGACTCGGAGCTGGTGGCGGAGTATTTCGATGAGCGTAATGATGCTGTCAAAGAATTGCTGGCGATGGCCATCAAGGCCTGCAACGAAAAGAAAAAATATATCGGGATTTGCGGTCAGGGTCCGTCGGATCATCCTGATCTCGCCTTCTGGCTGATGGAACACGGCATCGACAGTGTCTCGCTCAACCCTGACAGCGTAATTCCTACCTGGCTGTATCTGGCTGAGCATATTCAGGAAAAGAACAGCTAAGATGGCCCGTCTGTTTGTTTTACTGATCATTGTCGCCGCGTTTGCCATCTGGGGCGGGTTTGCCCTGCGGAATGTGAATCGCCGCTACTCGCTCATCGCATTTGTCGTCGGCACCGTACTTGGTCTGCTGGCAGTGGGTGGCTTCTTTGGTTTTTTATAATTTTTCTTTACCAACACAAGCTGACATTCACATTCAACTCTCACTTGCTTTCTCTACTTGCCATTCGGCGTTATAACATCAAGAGAACGTCAAACCACTTTGACGCAACCTTAACAAACAAAAGACAAATATTGTTTCACAGTTTCACGGCTTCGAACTCCTGTTTGTATGCGTTGTCACTCAAGTAGCGTTTACAAAATTTGATATCACTTACTTGTGTCTTAACGAACACATCCGGACATTTATATTGTGATATGACTTTTCACCGAAAACCTGTGAGAGAATTTCAAATGCAAAAATATTTGTGGATCTTCTCCCTGTTATGGCTGTTTACACAATCCGTGTCAGCGGCGGGCGACATAGCCGCCGGCAAACAGCTTGTTCATCAGGGTAACAACAAGGGGGCGACCGCCTGTATCGCCTGTCACGGTGCCAATGGCGAGGGTAACGCCGCGGCGGGTTACCCCAGCCTGGCCGGCCTGAGCATGAAATATATCGCCAAACAGCTGCATAGCTATCAGCAAGGCACGCGCCAGAATCCGGTCATGCAACCGATCGCCAAGGCATTGAGTAACAGCGACATTCAAAACGTGGCGGCCTATTTTTCGGGCCTTACGCCAGCCACAAGTGGTTCCGCATCAAATCTGAACACCACCGGTAAACATCTGGCGATGAGCGGCGACTGGGACAAAACGATCCCGGCATGCTTCAGTTGTCATGGCCCCGGCGGTCGCGGTGTCGATCCTTACTTTCCCGCCCTGGCCGGGCAGCACGCCGGTTATATCCGCTCACAACTCGAGGCCTGGCGTAATGGTAAACGCCACAACGATGAAAACGATTTGATGAAGGGTGTTGCGAAACGGCTATCGAAGCAACAAATCCAGGCAGTGTCCGAGTATTTAGCCGCCCTTTCGCCTGTCAAACCCGAATCCGGAGGCGCACAATGATACGTTCCTTTGTTCTATTTGCCTGTACTCTGCTGGTGATCTCGGCAGGACATGCAGCCGAGTCACGGGATTATCAGCTGGAGTTGCCTGATAACCCGGACGAGGCACCGAAATTTACCCCACCGC
>JASFNY010000143.1:0-5484 GCA_050116795.1 Thiohalophilus sp. | reverse complement strand
CAGTGGCAGAAAGATTGCCGAGACCACAGTCAGAACTCGCATGATCTCGTTGGTGCGATGTGCCACGGCAGAGAAATGCATTTGCACCAGGGCCTCGGATTCATTCTTCTGTTCAACGGCAAACTTGATGACCCTCTGTACGTGCTCCACCAGGTCGTTGAAGCGCACCGCCAGGTGGTCGTCGAACTCGGTATCGGTGTCTTCGCGCCAGGTTTGCAGGGCGGTAATCTGCTCATCACATAACCGCTCCAGTTTGCGCAGGTCGCTGGTGTAACTCATGATTGTCCGCCAGTCATCGAAATCTTGGTATGGATCCAGCAGGGCATCTCGCCAGTTGTCAAAGCGCACCAGTAGTGGTTCGCGGAGTGCCAGAAAACGGTCCACCATGTAGGTCATCAACAGGTGCATGAGTCCGGCCGGGCGGCGTGGGATGCGCACGGCCTTGTCCAGCAGGCGCGGCTTGATTTTGGCCACCGACACGCTGTCAGCGGAACGAATGGTTATCAGCAGGCGCTTGAGCAAGAAGAACACGGCCGGGCGAGTCTGAAAATCACTGGTCTGACCGGCCGGCGAGAGGCCCCGGAAGATGACCATTTCATAGTCCTGGGTCCCGTCGCTGTAGGAGGCGTGTTCGAGGTTGTTGCTGTCGTGTACGTGGCGCTCGTGAATCGTGATTCCGGTCAATTTCTGGACAGTATCCGGCCAGTCGGCATCCTCACCGCGAATGATATCCAGCCACAAAAATCCGTTCTCAGGAAGCTGGGAAGGCAGGCTGTCGAGCTGACTGACCGCCTTTTGGTCAATGTGCAATATATCCATGGTTGGTGTCCCGCAGCGATTGCTCACCATCAGTTTATCGTCTGAAACGGCAAGACGGAACGTAAATCAATCAGGGTGATAGCGAACAGACATGGGGCAACGCCGGCCAACCGGGATTGGTCGGAAGATATCCGGGATTGCGGGTTGCTCGAACCCGCCAGGAATCAGCTGTCTATGGCGGCAACCGGGCGGTTGTCCGGCTGACAGCAACGGTTGTCGCTACCGCCGGCGATGACTTCGTTGTAGACGGCGGTAATCGAGAATAACACCAGTGTTATGAGTACCAGTTTGCCCATAGGTCTTTGATTTTTTTCATTGTGATTATTAATTAACCTATTATTAACATGTAATGTCTATGTGTTAAAGGTTAATCAGGAAGATTGTGACGGATCATGCGGTTTTGGAGGATCATTTCCCGATTTTTGTGCTTTTTGTCACTTTTTCGGGAGTCCGGTTCAATGCCAGAGCTTCAGGCAGAAAGGTTAACTCCACGTTTTATCTCGTCTTTTCCGGTATAATGCGCGGCGTTTTGCAGCGATTGTCACGCACCTGTTTACGACGGAGCCGAATTTCATGAGTGAAATCAAGAAGGTAGTACTGGCCTATTCCGGCGGCCTGGATACGTCGATCATCCTCAAATGGCTGGAGCAGACCTACGGATGCGAGGTGGTGACCTTTACCGCCGACATTGGCCAGGGTGAGGAGGTCGAGCCGGCCCGGGCCAAGGCCGAGGCCATGGGCGTCAAGGAGATCTACATCGAGGATCTGTGTGAGGATTATGCTCGTGATTACGTGTTTCCGATGTTTCGCGCCAATACCGTCTACGAAGGCGAATATTTGCTGGGCACCTCCATCGCCCGGCCACTGATCGCCCGGCGACTGGTCGAAATCGCCAATGAAACCGGCGCCGATGCCATAGCCCACGGCGCGACCGGAAAGGGGAATGACCAGGTCCGTTTTGAACTGGGTGCCTATGCCCTGAAACCCGACGTCAAGGTTATCGCGCCGTGGCGGGAGTGGGACCTCAATTCTCGTGAAAAGCTGATGGCCTATGCGAAGGAGCATGACATTCCGGTGGATTTTGCCAAGGCCGGGAAGAAGTCGCCCTATTCGATGGACGCCAACCTGCTGCATATTTCCTACGAGGGCGGCATTCTCGAGGATCCCTGGGCCGAACCGGAAGAAGACATGTGGCGCTGGAGCGTCTCGCCCGAGGCCGCGCCGGACACGCCCACAGTGCTGGAACTGAAGTTTGAACAGGGTGATATCGTGGCGATCAACGGCGAGGCCATGAGCCCGGCGAGGGTCATGAGCTATCTCAACGAGGTGGCCGGCGCCAACGGTATCGGCCGGGACGACCTGGTGGAGAACCGTTACGTGGGCATGAAATCACGGGGTTGCTACGAGACTCCGGCTGGTACGGTCATGCTCAAGGCGCACCGTGCCATGGAATCACTGACACTCGATCGGGAAGTGGCGCATCTGAAAGACGAACTCATGCCCAAATATGCCTCGCTCATCTATAACGGCTACTGGTGGTCGCCGGAGCGGCAAATGCTGCAGACCATGATCGACGAATCCCAGCTGCACGTAAACGGGGCGGTACGCATCAAGCTATACAAGGGCAACGTGATTGTGACCGGACGCAAATCAGACACCGATTCCCTGTTTGATGAAAAAATCGCCACCTTCGAGGAAGACGCGGGGGCCTACAATCAGAAAGACGCTGAAGGCTTCATCAAGCTTAACGCGCTGCGCATGCGCATCGCTGCCAAGAGAAATCGCTGATCGTCCTTTTATTTGCCCGGCGTCTGTCGGGCAAATTATCCATATAAAACAATAATCTGAAATTAATTTACTCCTGTGCCTTATTCATGAAGCTAGGGTTTTCCCTTATTTTTGTAAAGTTTCCTGAGTGACTACCGACTATAAGGAGTAGTTACAAAATCCGGGTGGGTTTTGCGGTCAACGCCAGGGACAGGGCCAAATAATATCGATAATCCTATGACAGCTGTTTCAGAGGTATCCTCGCTCGAGCGACTCTCGAATGTCTGGAAAAACGCCCTCGACTTTCTCAATGAACCCATCTGTTTGCTGGATCTGGAAGACCGGGTGGTCCAGGCCAACAAGGCGTTTCTTGCTTGCCTGGCTCATCCGGATGAAGAGATCATCGGTCAGCCGGTTACCCGTTTTTTCCATCCCGAGGGCGAAGAACAGTCCTGCCCCGTATGCCGTGCGCGTCTGGCCCATCGTGATGCAGTAGTAACCCTGGAAGCCGAGGATCCGCGTAATCACCTGGGTCGTTCCATCCAGATCCACATTGGCGTGGTCCGCGATGTCGAAGGCAATCCCACCGGTATCATTCAGCACATACAGGATCTTTCCCTGGTTCGAGAGGCGGAAAGTCGTTACCGCAATACCCAGAAACGGTTTCAGGCCCTGTTCGAGGCATCGTTTGATCCACAGTTGATAGTAAACAGCGATGGGATTATCGAACAGGCCAATGCCCAGTGTTTTGAAGTGCTGGGTTACAAGAACTCGGAGTTAATCGGTGAACCGGTCGAGATTCTTTTGCCCGAGAAGCTGCGAGAGAATCATATCCAGTTTCGTCAAGCATACAATCAAAAGCCCCAGTCTCGTCCAATGGGCAGCAGCGAACTGGCCTGCCGGCGCAAGGATGGAACTGTGCTGCCGGTGGAAATCAGCCTGACTCCGATCACTATTGATAACGAGATTTCGGTCAGTGCGGTTATCCGTGATGTCAGCGAGCGCAAAAAGTCAGAACGTGAGTTACAGCGCCTGGCCAGTTTTCCAGAACTTAGCCCAATACCGATCATCGAGGTCAACCAGCAAGGTGATATTACCTATACCAATCCGGCCGCCAGGGATACGTTCGCACATCTCGAGCAGACAGGCACCGAACACCCCGCGCTGATCGATTTGCAAGAGATGATTGACAAGGTCGTCAATCGTGACCAACCCATCGTTCGCAGTATCGAGGTGGTGGGTATGGTGTATGAACAGCAGTTTTCCTATGTGTCTGATAATAATGTTGTGCGTATCTATTCCTGGGACATTACCGAGATGCGCGATATGGCCGATGAAATGGAATACTTTGCCACTCATGACGGACTGACCGGCCTGGTAAACCGCAGCGAATTCGATCGACGGATTAATCAACTGGTTAATCAAACTTTACGCGACAACCAGGAACATGGGCTGTGCTATATCGATCTCGACCAGTTTAAAATTATCAATGATAAATGCGGTCATGGTGCCGGTGACGAGTTGCTGCGCCAGTTGAGTTACCTCCTGAAGAAAAATATCCGTGATACCGATACCCTGGCCAGGCTGGGAGGCGATGAATTTGGCCTGTTGTTGCCGGGCTGTGGAATCGAAAAAGCAAATGAAATAGCCGAAGAGATACGGAAGATCATTGCAGATTATCGATTTGCCTGGGAGAACCATGTATTTACTGTAGGCGCCAGTATCGGCCTGGTGCCAATCACACGAAACAGTGGCGGTGTAAAGGATATTATGAGCGCTGCGGATACAGCATGTTATGTAGCCAAGGACACGGGGCGCGACAGAGTGCACATCTACCGTCAGGATGACTATGAACTGGGTCGTCACATTAAAAATATCGAGTGGGCGCACCGCCTTCAACATGCTCTAGGAGAAAATCAGTTTCACTTGCGCAAACAGCTGATTCATGCCATAAAGCCAGGCCTGGAAGATCGGTATGAATTACTCCTGACAATGGAAGGTGAAGACGGAAAACATTTCTTGCCAGGCGCGTTCATACCGGCAGCCGAACGTTTCAATCTCATCAAGAGTATCGACAAGTGGGTTATCAATGAGGCTTTCAGATTGATCAAGATGGGTATGCTTTCGGCCAGTCAGGTCTCGATTAATCTTTCAGGTGATTCACTTGGTGATATCAGCATGGTGAGTTACGTGTTGAACAAGATCGATGAATACAAAATCGACCCTGAAGGACTATTATTCGAGATCACAGAAACGGCCATGATTACCAACCTCAGTAACGCGCAGCGTTTGATGTCGACATTACACAGTAGCGGTTGTCGTTTCGCTCTGGACGATTTTGGTAGCGGGGTCAGTTCGTTTTCTTATCTGCAGAACCTGCATGTGGATTATCTGAAGATAGACGGGGATCTGATCCGCAACAGTGTCAACAACAAGATTAATGCTTCCATGGTCAGGGCAATTAATGATATTGGACATGCCATGGGGATCAAGACAGTCGCGGAGTTCGTCGAAAGCGAGGAGATTTACCATAGCATGTGCGATATAGGCATTGATTATGTGCAAGGGTACTATATCGAGCGCTCGCGACCGGTCATCGACAACTCTTAAGGGTTGCCAGTAGCCGTGGCTGTTATGCCACTTTTTTCATCAGTCGATCCAGAGTGGCCTTGACTTCATCGATGCTGATTCGATCCATTGTACCAACATCCCGTACACGGGCCCCCCAGGGCAGTTCATCCACGTTCTTATGATATTTATTCGATATGGCTTCGGGATAGCGGTTGATTGTCCATTCCTTGCTCAGATAGGGACGGGCACGTTCGGCATTGGTACAGGCATACAGGCCTATCACTGGCGTGTTCACGGTGGTGGCCATATGTGCGGGTCCGGAGTCAG
>JASFNY010000142.1:0-5491 GCA_050116795.1 Thiohalophilus sp. | reverse complement strand
ATCCTGATGGTTAATTACGAGGATCTGGATAACCTGCAGATCACCAGTATCGATGCTGCCCGTTTCCTGCATGACGGTGGTTGGGATGCGACGCAGCGTTATTTCCTGACGGCGGCCAACAACTCCAACAAAATTGCTGTGGTTGATTCCAAGGACAGCAAGCTGGAGGCGCTGGTCGAGGTGGGTAAGATTCCCCATCCGGGACGCGGTGCCAACTTCGTGGATCACAAATACGGTCCGGTATGGGCCACCAGTCACCTGGGTGACGACTCTATCGTCCTGATCGGGACCGATCCGCAAAAGCACAAACAGTATGCCTGGAAAGTGGTCCGCACGTTGAAAGGACAGGGAGGTGGTTCGTTGTTCATCAAGACCCATCCCAGGTCACATCATCTGTATGTAGACACGGCATTGAATCCCGCCGAGGCTGTCAGCCAGTCCGTTGCGGTGTTCGACACCCGTGATCTGGACAAGCCCTACAAGGTACTGCCGATTGCAAAATGGGCGGATATCGGCGAAGGACCGATGCGCGTTGTACAGCCGGAGTATAACAAGGCTGGCGACGAGGTCTGGTTCTCGGTGTGGAACGGCAAGGAGCAGAAATCAGCGCTGGTTATTGTCGATGACAAGACGCTCAAGCTGAAGAAAGTCATCAAGGACAAGCGTCTGGTCACACCGACCGGTAAGTTCAATGTCTACAACACCATGAAGGATGTGTATTGAGTGATGTAATCCGGCAGAAGGTGTCGCAAGCATCTTCTGCCGGGATTTACACAGAACTTGCAGTTCGGGGTTTCAGTTCAGGGACAGGATCGATACAGATTGGTTCGACGTACTGAAGCTTCTCCAGGTCTTGAATCCCGACCTGCAAGTTTTGCAAAAAGACTAAAGGCTGGTACATCATGAATAACAAGCCCTGTGTATACCTGGTGGGAACCGGGCCGGGGGATCCGGATCTCCTGACCGTCAAGGCTTTACGTCTTATTCAACAGGCCGATGTCATTGTTTATGATCGGCTCATATCCCAACCGATACTGGATTTAATTCCTGCCGGCACCAGTCGAATTTTCGTTGGCAAGGCGACCGGGCACCATACTTTACCGCAGGACGAAATCAATGCCCTGCTGGTCAAGATGGCGGACAGGGCCAGGCGTATCGTCCGCCTCAAGGGCGGTGATCCGCTGGTATTCGGCCGTGGCAGTGAGGAAGCCACATATCTGGCCAGACATAACATTCTTTTCGAGGTCGTTCCTGGTGTCACTGCTGCAACAGCGGCAACAACTTATGCCGGTATTCCCATGACACATCGGGGCCTGGCAGGCGGCGTGCAAATCATTACCGGCCACTCGCGCAATAATTTCCCACTGCAGCATGACTGGGAAAAACTTGCCAATGTGGACACCACTATCGTGGTGTACATGGGTTTGGCCAATATTCGATACATAACTAACAAGCTAATCGAAGCCGGTCTACCGGAAGATACTCCGGCGGCGGCGATTCAGGACGGAGCTACTATCAGGCAACGTCGTCTGCTCACCATACTGGGCAAACTGGCCGATGAGACCCTGCAGGCAGGATTTAGTCCACCAGTGCTGTTCGTCATAGGCCGTGTGGTCAGTCTGGCTGAAGAGATGGACTGGTATCAGCCACAGCTACAACCACTTGTGTCAGAAGGTGGGCAGCATGTTTTCTAGATGGATACTGGGCCTGTTGTTGATCGCGGGCACTTTTATCATAACCACTACTGGCTGGAGCGCTGAATCGATCTCCGATCAGCGGGCTGCGGAGTTACGTCACCTGGTCAAACAGGACTGCGGATCCTGTCACGGCCTGACTCTCAAAGGTGGACTCGGGCCTGCCCTGACTCCCGAAGCTCTGGGTAACAAACCCAAAGAGGCCATGCTTGCCACTGTGTTGCACGGTCGGCCCGGAACACCGATGCCGCCCTGGTCCAGTCTGTTGAGTCGGGATGAGGCGAACTGGATTGTCGATCTGTTGTATCGGGGAGTGGACCGGTGAACAGGGACACTTTGAACTTTGTATCTGTTCTACTACTGCTGACAGGTCTGTTGCTGCAGGGTTGTCAGGGTATACCGCGGGCTACCGGGGATCTCGGTGTTGTAATAGAGCGAGCTACAGGCAGTGTCCAGATAATCGATACCACTGAGCGGCGTAGTCTGGCACGGGTCGAAGGACTCGGCGATCTCTCGCATGCCTCGGTGGTTTATTCGCCGGACGAACGTTACGCCTATGTATTCGGACGCGATGGCGGCCTGACCAAAGTGGATATTCTGAAACAGTCTATCGATAAACGCATAATTCAGTCCGGAAACAGCATCGGTGGTGCTATCTCGCAGGATGGAACATTGGTTGCCGTCTCCAATTACGAGCCTGGCGGGGTAAAAATCTTTCATGCCGATAACCTGGAACTGGTTGCAGACATTCCGGCTATTGGCGCAAATGGAAAACGTTCCAAGGTCGTGGGGCTGGTGGATGCACCACGAGATCGCTTTGTCTTCAGTCTGTACGATGCCGGTGAGATCTGGATAGCGAACATGCAGGTTCCCGCCAGACCGGAGATAACTCGTTACCGTAATGTCGGCAAGCAGCCTTACGATGCATTAATAACACCCGAGGGCCGCTACTATATTGCCGGCCTGTTTGGCGAAGACGGCATGGCATTGCTGGATTTATGGCATCCGCAGTCCGGCGTCCAACGCATCCTGGATCATTACGGACGAGGCGAAAAAAAATTGCCAGTCTACAAGATGCCGCACCTTGAGGGCTGGGCGATCGCGGAAAACTATGCTCTGGTCCCGGCGGTGGGACGACATGCGGTGCTGGTGATCGATCGTAAAAACTGGCAGGAGGTAAAACGGATACCTGTGCATAGTCAACCTGTATTCGTCATGGCCAGTCCTGATCAGCATTTTGCCTGGGTGAATTTTGCCCATCCCGACAACGATACGATTCAGGTAATCGATATTCCCAGCCTGGAAGTGGTCGACACCTTCAAGCCCGGGCCTGCGGTACTGCATATGGAATTTCTCCCGCGGGGACATGAAATCTGGGTTTCGGTACGGGATGCCAACAGGGTGAGAATCTACGATGTATACAACCGAAAGGAGATAACCAGTCTGGCGATGAAATCACCGAGTGGAATTTTTCTGACTGCACGGGCACACCGGATCGGATTATGAAGCAACAGCGACAACTCAGTGAACTTGAGCAGCATCTGCTGAATGATTTTCAGCATGACTTTCCGCTCTCGCCTGAACCATATGCAGTTATGGCACGGCAACTTGGTATCGCGGAACAGCAGGTCATTGATACCCTGGCGAAGCTGCGCGATGAAGGTTTGATCAGTCGTGTTGGGGCGGTGTTTCGACCCAATAGTGTCGGTGCCAGCACACTGGCCGCCATGTCGGTAGCCGAAGATCAACTGGAAGAGATTGCGGAAATTATCAGTAGTTATCCGCATGTCAATCACAATTACGAACGCGAACATGAATTCAACCTGTGGTTCGTAGCTACCGCAGGCAGTGAAGCCGAGTTGTGTGCAGTCCTTGGGGAGATGGAAGAGATAACCAGCCACTCTATACTTGCGCTTCCTCTCCTCGAGGACTACCACATCGATCTGGGGTTTGATTTGAAATGGACATGAAAACTCTAACCAGTCAGTTACAGGGAACAAGCAGACATCTTCATCAACTGGATGATGTTGATGACGCCCTGATCTCGGCGATTGAAAACGGACTACCCATGAGTTCCAGGCCATATGAGGAAATCGCTGCACATCTCGGTATTGACGAGCAGGAAGTGATCTCACGTCTGGCCACATTGAAACAAAGCGGCATCATCAAGCGATTCGGGGTGATAGTCCGCCATCGTGAATTGGGTTACCGGGCCAACGCCATGCTGGTATGGGATGTCCCGGATGAACGCGTTACCGAGCTGGGCCGCTGTCTCAGTCAGTACGATTTCATTACGCTCTGTTATCGTCGCCCTAGAGTGATGCCCGACTGGCCCTACAATCTGTTCTGCATGATTCACGGCAAGTCACGTGATGAGGTGCTGGAACGTATAGACTGGCTGATCGAGCAATGTCATTTGCAGTCATTGCCTCATCATGTTTTGTTCAGCCGCCGCCGCTTCAAGCAGCGTGGGGCCGTTTATCGCAATGCAAACAAAGAATTGCAGGTATCCGGAGAACTTCATGCCACTTGATACGACCGACAAAGACATCATCAATCAGATGCAGCAGGGGTTTCCGATCTGCGAAAACCCCTATGCCGAGGTCGCGACCTCGCTGGGGCTGAATGAGGACGAGTTGATCGGGCGGTTGCAGGCCATGCTGGATGACAGGACATTGACCCGGTTCGGGCCTATGTACCAGGCAGAGCGACTGGGTGGTGCATTTTCGCTGGTGGCAATGGCCGTGCCGGAACAGGATTTTGAACGCGTCGCGGATATTGTTAACGACTTTCCCGAGGTGGCACACAATTACGAACGTGAACATCGTTTCAACATGTGGTTTGTCCTTGCCACGGAGACGCCGCAACGTGTTCCGGAAGTCCTGGCAGAGATCGAGTCACGAAGCGGCTATCGCTGTTACAACATGCCCAAGGAAAAAGAATTTTTCGTTAACCTGCAACTGAGCGTGTGATGAACACATGAATCAACCTGCACAACAGTTGGTAACAGAAGCGGTTCTGAATGATCTGGACCGACGCCTGATCCTGGCGACCCAGGACGGGCTGCCATTGCAACCGAGACCCTATGCAGTTGTTGCCGAACAGCTGGGTGTCAGCGAGCAGCTCGTCATGGAAAGGCTGCACCGTATGCAGGACAATGGAATCATCCGTCGTATCGCGGCCGTGCCGAACCATTACCGCCTGGGTTATCAGGCCAACGGCATGAGTGTCTGGAACGTGCCCGATGAGAAAGTGGAAACACTCGGCAAACAGGTCGGTGAGCTGGATTTTGTCAGCCACTGTTATCAGCGTCCCCGGCATTTGCCCGACTGGCCCTATAACCTGTTCGCCATGGTGCATGCCACCAGCCGCGACGAGGCGCAGGCCAGGGTGGCGGCGATCGCTAACCTGCTGGGTGAAGATAATCTCGGCCACGAAGTGTTATTCAGCCGCCGGATTCTGAAAAAGACCGGAATGCGGCTGCAACCCCGGGAGAACTGATATGTTCCGGATCACACAATACATGAAAGAACTGGACACTCTTGTCAGGGGCGCGGACGCGGTGTTGCCTCCGAAACGCCAGCCACCCGGTCCGGTGGTGATCTGGAACCTGATACGTCGTTGTAACCTGACCTGCAAGCACTGTTACTCGATTTCGGCAGATCGTGATTTTCCCGGCGAGTTGAATACCCAGCAGGTCTTTGAGGTGATGGATGATCTGAAGCAATACGGCGTGCCGGTGCTGATTCTTTCCGGCGGCGAACCGTTATTACGGCCTGATATATTCGATATTTCTC
>JASFNY010000141.1:0-5493 GCA_050116795.1 Thiohalophilus sp. | reverse complement strand
ATCGTGGTCGGCCCCGGGGTTCGGGGTGGTCAGCAGTTTTTCGCCGTAGAACACCGAGTTGGCCCCGGCCAGAAAACAGAGCGCCTGCATCTCGTCGGACATCTCTTCGCGTCCGGCCGACAGGCGTACATAGGAGCGGGGCATCAAAATGCGAGCCACCGCGATGCTACGTACGAACTCGATGTGATCGAAGTCGCCGGCGTCAGCCAATGGCGTTCCTTCCACCCGAACCAGCATATTGATCGGCACGCTTTCAGGATGTGCCGGCTGGTTGGCCAGTTGTTGTAACAGACGCACCCGGTCATGGCGGCTTTCTCCCATGCCCAGGATGCCGCCGCAACAGACATGCATGCCGGCCTCACGCACCCGTTCCAGGGTATCGAGCCGATCCTGGTAGGTCCGGGTGGTGATGACCTCGCCGTAAAATTCCGGCGAGGTATCCAGGTTATGGTTGTAATAGTCCAGGCCTGCTTCCTTCAATTGCTGCGTCTGCGATTCGGTCAGCATGCCCAGTGTCAGACAGGTCTCCAGCCCCAGTTCCTTGACTGCCTTGACCATCTCGATCACCGGTTCGAGATCCCGATCCTTTGGGCTGCGCCAGGCGGCGCCCATACAAAAGCGACTGGAACCTTTTTCTTTGGCCACTTTGGCCGCTTCGACAACTTCATCCAGCGGCATCAGCGGTTCGACCTCCAGGCCGGTTTCATAACGCACGCTTTGCGGACAATAACCACAGTCTTCAGGACACTTGCCGGTCTTGATGCTGAGCAGCGTACTCACCTGCACCTGGTTGGGATCAAAATAGTGGCGATGTGCCTGCTGGGCATGGAACAGCAGATCATTGAACGGCAGATTGAACAGTCCGTCGATTTCATCAACCTGCCAGTCATGACGCAGGTTGTTATCAATAGCGTTGGCGACTTGTGTCATGGTGTTTCCCCTTCCCCGTAAGTGTCTTGCCAGTTTTCCTGTTGAATACGACGCAGATCCCAGATTGACCAGGGAATCAATACCAGGGCGACAATCCCGCCGGTGATGATCCACAGTTGCCACTGGGTTCCGAAAAACGTGCCCACCGGGATCACGATTCCGAAGGCCCCGTAAAAGCGGTATGCCGCCTGCTGGGTGTAATGCCCCACCCGTTCATTCGGATGGTGGCGCGCGATGGTATAGACCGCGATGGAGACACCGAACCACAGGATGGGCGGCACCACCATTAATATGAACATGAAGATCAGCGTTATCTGCGATGGTTCTTCCCACATAATCCAGGGCGCCATAACCAGGCCGGGTGCCACGGCGATGATGTTACCCAGGTTGAACAACCGGGCGGTGCGCCGACAACTCTCGGCACTGAAGAAATGCGTGGTGGGGGAACTTTGGGATTCCACGTTCTGCGGCTCTCGGCTAGACTACGATGGCAAAGGACGCATGATAGTCACCCGGTAAAGGGTGTCAACTCGCAAGGATGCTAAAAGTTAACAACTGGTTAAATTTTGACCTTTTCCGGTCCACCTGCTGGCTGTGTCACGCGCCGCTGTCCCGGGATCAGCCTCTTTGCCCGACCTGTTTGGTGAACCTTCCGGCGAACCGCCACGCCTGCCAAACCTGCGCCCTGCCGGTTAGTAACGATCAGAGGATTTGTGGCCACTGCCTGGCCAAAGCACCCGCTTACCAGTCCAGTCTTATTCCGTATATTTATGCCCGCCCGATCGATCGGCTCATCACGACACTCAAGTTCCGGCACCGGCTGCAATATGCCCGGTTACTCGGCGAGCTGCTCGCCGACTGCCTGCCTGAAACCCGAATGTCCGGGCTGGATGCGCTCCTGCCCGTCCCCTTACACCGCCAGCGATTGCGTGAACGCGGCTTCAACCAGTCGCTCGAGATTGCGCGTTTCGTTGCAGGCCGCTTCCAGCTTCCGATCCTGACCCGCGGCTGTCATCGAGTACGTGCCACGGCAGCTCAAAGCGAACTGCCGTTGAAACAGCGCCGATCCAATCTGCGTGCTGCTTTCGATATTCGCCTTGATCTCGACGGCATGGCCATTGGAATTGTGGATGACGTGGTAACCAGTGGACATACCGCCGATGAATTGAGCCGCAGCCTGCTTCGAGCCGGCGCCGGACCGATTACCGTCATCGCGGTAGCCAGGGCGGATTTTCGGAAATAAAAACCGAATCAGATGTTAACTGACTTCCAGGATTGAACTGCGTACTTGAAAATCCCGAACACCCCGATTGGGACCGGGATCAGAAATCCATGAACAAATCCAGATACAGGCCTTTGGATTCGTACTCAAGACCGGGATAGGGCTGCCCGTAATCCAGCGAGTATTGCTGGTGCTGCCAGCCACCTTCCAGCCCGAGACCACTGTTCCATCTATATTGAAGCTTTGCCCTGTAATCAAATGCACGGGTCTGAGCCGAATCGAGGTGACTGCCTTCCAGTGACGCCGACATGCCATCAAAGGGCAGATCAAACAGTGCCGTGGCATAGAACATTGGAATTGCCTGGCTGAAATTACTTGATGTATCTAACCTGCCGGGTTGTGAATAGCGGTTACCTGAACTGAGGTACTTGATGTTCAGCCCGAGATCCAGCGACATTCCGTGAAAAGTATTGACCGGATAAAAGAGCTGGGCATCGTATTGTTCCAGGTACTGACCGGTGCCGGCGCCATTGCCCACAGGCTCGAGACTATGCAGATGCGGTTGTAAAATATCACTGTGTTGCTCGGAATAATGTTCCAGCTGCATAGCCTGACGGGCGTGTGAATCCAGATACAAGCGGAACTGTGGCAGGTGTACCTTATCCTTGGATGCGCCCAACACCGGCTGCGCCACGAGCATCAGGCCCAGTGCGAGACCCAGGGCAAGATTTGGCAATCCGTATATAGTGCTTCTGGTGCGTGACATGGCAAGGACGCATTAGGCAATAAATTTACATTCTATTATAGAAAAGACTTGAGTCAGGAACTATTCGACTACGTCACTGTTTGAAAATAATTAACAATTGTGGCCTGCAGGATGCAGTCAGTCCCTGGCCTCAGGTCCAGGCAAAATCCAGCAGCAGACCCACGAATACGGCCCCACCCAGCCAACTGTTATTCAAAAAAGCCTGAAAACAGCGCGCCGGATCACGATCCCGAATGAGGTATTGCTGGTAAAGAGCAAAGATTAGCGCCGCCAGCAGACCGGCATGGTAGGCCGCGCCCAGTGACAATTGCTGGCCGAGTAACAGCAGGCCGAACAACACCAGCCCCTGAAGAATGGCGACGATCAGCCGGTCCGCCTCGCCAAATAGAATGGCAGTGGATTTTACGCCGATACGCAGATCGTCCTCGCGATCCGCCATGGCATACATCGTGTCGTAACTCACTGACCAGACCACGTTGATTACAAACAATAACCAGGCTTCTTTGGGTACTTCACCGGTCTGGGCGGCAAATGCCATCGGGATCGCCCAGCCAAACGCCATGCCCAGTACCACCTGGGGCAGATGCGTGTAGCGCTTCATAAACGGGTAGATTGCTGCCAGCGCCGCACCGATGAAGGAAAGGTAAATTGTCAGACGGTTCATGGTCAGCACCAGCGCGAAGGCCAACATACACAAAATGGCAAACACCATGAGCGCCTCGCGGGGACTGACCCGTCCGCTGGCAATAGGCCGCTCACGGGTACGTTCTACGTGCGGATCAAAACGACGATCGGCGAAATCGTTGATAACGCAGCCGGCCGAGCGCATCAGGATCACCCCCAGCACAAACACCACCAGCACTTCGGGACGCGGAGCGCCCTCGGCTGCCACCCACAGGGCCCAGAGTGTCGGCCATAACAACAGGTAGATTCCGATGCGACGATTCAAACGAGTCAGCAACAGATACTGCTGCAACCGATCGCGAATCTTTTCGAGTTTAATAACCGGTAGTTTCAGGCTCATTCAACCTCTGTGACCAGGGCAGGTATCGAAGTAAGATGAGAAATTGTAACAATTGCCAGCAGGGCAACGGAATCAGAATCTGTCAAACATGATGTTTACAGATTTTCGATACCCGGCAGAAAAATTTCATTCACCAGCAGCGGCTTGTGCGCCAGGTAGAATACTGAACGACGTCCCCAGATCGCTTCCGGCAAGGTATCAAGTCGGTGTACGGCATCAGTGAACAGTCGTTCTCCCGCCTGCAACCGGGCAAATTCCATCGGTTCGCGGTGCATATGCGGATCGGCAAATAACACGGCGCCGAGCGGCCGGTTACCCAGCACTGCCAGATGACGTTGCGACCCGCTCAGGGTCTCGCGGGGCATGATCGTCCGCGCATATACGCAGGGAGTCTCACCGCAATACAGATAGACCTGTCGCACCAGCGCGAGTCGTCGTGACGGCATTCCCAGGCGCCGGCGCTCGTTCAGCTGCGGCCGCCGCCATAACTGTGAGATCAGTTCCACTCGAAAACCACCGGGGCAGGCCTGTTGCAGGCGACGTGTCAGCGAACCATTATCGAACAACCATTCATGGATTGAAGGTAATGATGTCAGCAACTGCTCCCTGTGACGCCAGACAGGTTCGCAAAAAGTATGGGCACAACGTTTCATGAAAACTCCGCCAAACGATTACACGCTGCCATAACGAACGGCATGACCTACCCAGCGATGAACCAGGGGATTGACGACCTCGGGATGACTCTTGAGAAGTTGATCGGTCAGGCTTACTACCCTGGGCATCAGGCTCTCATCACGTTGCAAATCAGCGATTTTCAATTGCAGCATTCCGGTCTGGCGGGTCCCCAGGACTTCACCGGGGCCACGCAGCTCCATGTCTTTACGCGCAATTTCGAAGCCGTCATTACTGCGGCGCATGATCGCCAGCCGCTCGCGCGCATTATTTGAAAGAGCGCCATGATACATAAGAACACAGGCGCTTGCCCGGGTGCCGCGACCGACCCGTCCACGTAACTGATGCAACTGGGCCAGACCCAGACGCTCGGCGTTCTCGATAATCATCAACCCGGCATTGGGGACATCCACCCCCACTTCGATAACCGTGGTCGCTACCAGCAGATCCAGTTCGCCGGCCTTGAACTGCCCCATGATGGTCTCTTTTTCCTGGGGCTTGAGCCGACCGTGGACCAGCCCGATCCGCAAATCAGGCAATGCAGTCTGCAGGGCAGCAGCGGTATCCTCCGCGGCCTGGCACTGCAACACCTCGGACTCCTCGATCAGGGTACACACCCAGTAAACCTGCCCGCCGGCCCGACAGGCCTGATGAACCCGGGCAACCACTTCGTCACGTCGCGAATCAGGAATCACCACCGTCTCGACCGGCTGGCGCCCCGGCGGTAGTTCATCGATAACCGAACAGTCCAGATCGGCATACACCGCCATGCTGAGGGTACGGGGTATCGGTGTCGCGGTCATGATCAACTGGTGGGGCACGATCTCACCCTGCCGCCCTTTTTCCCGCAACGCCAGTCGCTGGTGGACCCCGAAGCGG
>JASFNY010000140.1:0-5497 GCA_050116795.1 Thiohalophilus sp. | reverse complement strand
TGGGGCTGGCCACGTTTCAGGCCCTGGGTGTGGCAGTGGCCCTGTCCCGCCAGGATGGCCTGGTGATCATTGACCACAACACGTTCTTCTTCACGACCGTGGTCACCCTGGTTACCGGTACCATGTTCCTGATGTGGCTGGGCGAACAGATTACCGAGCGCGGTATCGGTAACGGTATCTCGTTGATTATTTTTGCCGGAATCGTTGCCGGGCTGCCTGCGGCGCTGGGCTCGACTATGGAAATGGGACGAACCGGTGATCTGGCCTACGGCAAGATCCTGGTGCTGTTTGCCCTGGCAATCGGTGTGACGGCTTTCGTGGTGTTCATGGAACGCGGTCAGCGGCGTATTACCGTGAACTATGCCAAGCGTCAGCAGGGGCGCAAGATGTACGCGGCGCAGACCAGTCATTTGCCGTTGAAGATCAACATGGCTGGTGTGATTCCGCCGATTTTTGCTTCGGCAATCATCCTGTTTCCGTCCACCTTGCTGGGATGGTTTGGCGGAGCCGGTGGCGCGACAGGTGTTTTGCAGGACATCTCTACCATGTTGTCGCCGGGCCAGCCGCTGTATGTACTGTTGTACGCGATAGCGATTATATTTTTCTGTTTCTTTTATACGGCGTTGATGTTCAACCCGAAAGAAACAGCAGACAACCTGAAGCGTTCCGGTGCCTTTGTACCGGGAATTCGCCCGGGTGATCAGACGGCCAAGTATATCGATACGATTCTGGGCCGCCTGACGCTGGTCGGCGCGCTGTACATCACAGCCGTCTGCCTGTTGCCGGAGTTTCTGATTCTGGCCTGGGGGGTCCCGTTCTATTTCGGCGGTACCTCGTTGCTGATTGTTGTAGTGGTCGTGATGGACTTCATGGCCCAGACCCAGGCGTTGCTGATGTCGCATCAGTACGAGAGCCTGATGAAGAAGGCCAACCTGAAGGGCCACGGCCCCTCCGGAATGCTGCGCTGACCGGCGAGTGACAGA
Organism: Thiohalophilus sp.; assembly: GCA_050116795.1. Lineage (GTDB taxonomy): Bacteria > Pseudomonadota > Gammaproteobacteria > UBA6429 > Thiohalophilaceae > Thiohalophilus. The sequence continues at coordinate 4,514 of JASFNY010000140.1, read as the reverse complement.
ACACTGTTCCGATCCCGCCAGCCGGCAATCCGGTGGGGATGGAACGAGATGAATTGGAATTTGGAGAGACTGCAATGAAAGTGCGTGCATCAGTCAAGAAAATGTGCCGGAACTGCAAGATCATCAAGCGCAACGGCGTTGTGCGGGTGATTTGCACCGATCCGCGCCACAAGCAGCGCCAGGGCTGAGGCCGGGCGCTCGATTGTAGGGAAATGCCTTGCTAGGGCAGGCAGTTAGCGATTAAAATTGCCCGTTTCGCAAGGCCCGGTTGGTCAATTTTTGAGAAGTATTGAACGTTAGGAGTAAGGCTAGATGGCCCGAATTGCTGGTATCAACATTCCGGTGAACAAACATGCGGATGTCGCGCTGACCGCGATCTACGGCATTGGCCGTACCCGTGCCCGGCTGATTTGTGACGGGGCCGGTGTGGATCCGACCACCAAGATTCGCGATCTCGACGACAACGCAGTCGAAGCACTGCGTAACGAAGTGGCCAAATTCAGCGTCGAAGGTGACCTGCGCCGGGAAGTATCGATGAACATCAAGCGTTTGATGGACCTGGGTTGCTACCGGGGTATCCGTCATCGCCGTGGGTTGCCGCTGCGTGGTCAGCGTACCCGTACCAATGCCCGTACCCGCAAGGGGCCGCGCAAACCGATTCGTAAATAAGTTTTACTGAGTGGATTTCTGAAACATGGCAACCAAAGCTGGTCGTACACGTAAAAAAGTTAAACGCGATGTCTCGGATGGGATTGCTCACATCCATGCATCCTTCAACAACACGATCGTGACTATCTCCGATCGCCAGGGCAACGCCCTGTGCTGGGCCACTGCCGGCGGTTCCGGTTTCCGTGGTTCGCGCAAGAGTACGCCGTTTGCCGCCCAGGTTGCTGCCGAACGTGCCGGTGAAATGGCTCAGGAATACGGCATGAAAAACCTGGAAGTCTGGGTCAAGGGCCCTGGCCCGGGTCGTGAATCCGCCGTACGTGCCTTGAATGCAAAAGGCTTTCGTATTACCAACATCGCAGACGTGACACCCATTCCGCATAATGGTTGCCGTCCGCCGAAGAAACGTCGCGTATAAGCGGGAGAAATACCTTGGCTAGATATATTGGTTCAAAATGCCGACTGTGCCGCCGCGAAGGCGAAAAACTGTTTCTGAAGGGCGAAAAGTGCTACAGCAGCAAGTGCCCGATTGAAAACCGTCCGTTTCCGCCGGGTCAGCATGGCCAGCGTCGCGGCCGGCTGTCAGACTACGCGACCCAGTTGCGTGAGAAACAGAAGATGCGTCGCACCTACGGCATCATGGAAAAACAGTTCCGTGGTTACTACAAGGAAGCTGATCGCCGTAAAGGCTCTACCGGCGACAACTTGCTGCAATTGCTGGAATGCCGTCTGGACAATGTCGTATTCCGTATGGGCTTCGGCGCCTCACGTTCCGAAGCGCGTCAGCTTGTTCGCCATAACGCGATTACTGTGAACGGTCGCAAGGTCAACATTCCGTCCATGCAAATTAACGCTGGTGATGTGATTGCTGTGTCCGAAGGGGCACGCAATCAACTGCGAATCAAGGGTGCCAGTGAATCCGCGCAGAACCGTGGGATTGCCGAGTGGCTTGAAGTCGATGCCGATAAACTGACCGGCACCTTCAAGAATGCGCCGGAACGCAGCGAACTGCCGACCGATATCAAAGAACACCTGGTTATCGAGCTGTATTCCAAGTAATCAGCTTGATCTTCGGGTACAGAAATTTTTGAACATAAACTTGAGAGGGCATAGATGACGGCCTCAGTATCAGATTTTCTGACACCGCGAATTGTTGATATTCAGCAAATCAGCGATACCCATGCCAAGGTCACTCTCGAGCCTCTCGAGCGTGGGTTTGGACACACGCTGGGCAACGCATTACGCCGCATTCTGCTGTCTTCGATGAGCGGCGCTGCCATCACCGAAGTGGAGATCGAGGGTGTTTTGCACGAATACACTACCATTGAAGGTGTGCAGGAAGACGTGGTCGATATCCTGCTGAACCTCAAGGGTGTAGCCCTGCGCATGGAAGGTGAAGCCGAAGCGACCCTGACCCTGAACAAGAAAGGTCCAGGCCAGGTTACCGCTTCCGACATTCAGCTGGTTCAGAATGTTGAATTGATTAATCCGGATCATGTTATTGCCAACCTGACCAAGGAAGGCGAGCTGAACATGACGCTCAAGGTGACCCGTGGTCGTGGCTACGAAGCAGCCAACATGCGTGGCGATGATGAAGAGGAAGACCGTCCTATCGGTCGTCTGCAACTGGATGCCAGCTTCAGCCCGATTCAGCGTGTGGCCTATGTGGTCGACAGCGCTCGTGTTGAACAGCGTACCGACCTTGACAAGCTGATCATCGAACTGGAAACCAACGGCACGATTGATCCTGAAGAGGCCATTCGTGGCGCTGCTACTATCATGCAGGACCAGTTGTCTGCCTTTGTTGATCTGCGTGGCAAGGAAGAAGCCGCACCGGCCGAACAGGAACCGGAAATCGATCCGATTCTGCTGCGTCCGGTCGACGATCTGGAACTGACCGTGCGTTCTGCCAACTGCCTCAAGGCAGAACAGATTTACTACATCGGTGATCTGATTCAGCGTACCGAAGTGGAACTGCTGAAAACACCGAACCTGGGCAAGAAGTCCCTGACAGAAATCAAGGACGTGCTGGCTTCCCGTGGATTGTCACTGGGGATGCGCCTGGAAAACTGGCCGCCAGCCAGCCTCAAGGAAAAAGAAGCCTGATAACGGCTTCTGACCGTTTAACGAATCGAGTTTAGGATTTAGAACAATGCGTCACCGTCAAAGTGGTCGAAAACTCAACCGGAACAGCCCGCATCGCAAGGCGATGTACCGCAATATGTCGGCTTCCCTGTTCCAGAATGAATTGATTCGCACGACCTTGCCCAAGGCCAAGGAACTGCGTCGTACGGTTGAACCGTTGATCACCCTGGCCAAGAAAGACAGCGTGGCCAACCGTCGTCTGGCGTTTAACCGTCTGCGCGACCGTGATGCCGTAAGCAAACTGTTCAACGAACTGGGTCCGCGTTACCAGAACCGTCCCGGTGGTTACCTGCGCATTCTGAAATGCGGCTTCCGTAGTGGTGACAAGGCTCCCATGGCCTATGTCGAACTGGTTGACCGTCCTACTTCAGAGGCCTCTGCACAGGAACCTGCGGAAAGTACTGAAGAATAAGGTCACAACGACCATATTTATCCAGCAAAAAGCCGGGCCTTGCCCGGCTTTTTTGTTTATACATCGGTTAAATAGTCGAGGTGACTGATGATAGTGTTGTTTACTGACTTCGGATATCGCGGTCCTTACGTTGGACAATTGAAAGGGGTGCTGGCGACCCACGCGATTAATGTCCCGGTAATCGATCTGATGCACGATGCCCCGTCTTTCAATCCTCGTTCCGCCGCTTACCTGTTGGCAGCCATTATCGAACCTTTCCCTGCAGAGTCCGTAATTCTTGCCATTGTGGATCCGGGAGTGGGGCATCCTGATCGTCGTCCCCTGATCGTCAAGGCGGATGAGCGCTGGTTCGTGGGACCCGATAACGGACTGCTCAACACGGTGATTAGTTTTGCCAGGGAAGTATCGGCCTGGGAGATCACCTGGCGACCTGAATATCTGTCCGATTCTTTCCATGGTCGTGATCTGTTCGCGCCGGTTGCAGCACAACTGGCACTGGGGCAAATGCCGGAAGTGAAACCGCTCGCTGTGGAGTCTATCCTTCCTGATGACTGGCCGTCAGATCTGTATGAGATCCTGTATATCGATCAGTACGGTAATGCCATGACCGGGATTCGCGCCGGACAAATTACCAATGATCAAATCATCAAATGTAATGGTCACGAGTTTCGCTATGCGCGGACCTTTTCTCTGTCACAGTCGGAACAGCCGTTCTGGTACAACAATTCGGCTGGACTGGTAGAGCTGGCGGTCAACAGTGGCAGCGTAACGGAGTTATTGAATTTGCGTCTGGGCCAACCATTGACCTGCATCTGATAATCTGCGGGTTCGGAACACGATTTCGGTCATCAGTCTGCCTTCAAACCAGGCGTCGATGTCGATACGTCCCTTGGAAAACTGTATGTCGAAACCGGGTTGTGCTTCGGGTTGGAATGATACCGGGGTGAGTCTTTCAGGTGGATACAGTACATGCAGGCTCACGTGGTAGGGAAAATATCCGTCGAGAAATCGTCGGTGATAGGGGCCGTTAATCAGCATGAAGTGATCGCCTTCGGCGTAAAATACCCTGATTTTCGCCTCAATGCATAGCCGATTGTCTTTGCGAATATCTTCCATCTGCACCGATTGTTCCTCGATCCACGCATGCCCGATATTTTTCTGCTCGATAATTCGCAGCGCTTCCATTTGCCGGTACTGATAGGTCACCTCCAGCAGCGGAACCGGATCGAGATTGATATGACACTGGCGCAGTGTCAGCCAGCCGGATAACAATGATTCCTGATCAATAATG
>JASFNY010000139.1:0-5509 GCA_050116795.1 Thiohalophilus sp. | reverse complement strand
TGATGACCGGTCCCGGATGCACCGCCACGACCTCGCCCTCGATGCCGAAATCCTGCAGCTTCAGTTCCACCTGGCGTCCCATGGCCTGCAGGGCCTCTTCGGATATCTCGTTACGGTCTTCCGGCTTCACATCGTCCAGCAGGGACAACGGGGGCAATGCCCCGGTCCCGGCATCGTTAAACAGTGGTACCTGGCGTTCGCGTTCCACACGTATGCTGGGCGCCGGTTTTTTCTCCTCGCGCTGAATGACCGGAGGCGTCCGCCTGGCCTCCTTGACCTTGTGCTTCTCGACCTTGGCCTCGTACTGCTGCGCGTGCTGCTTGCGGGCCTGTCGGGCCTGAAGCCGCTCCAGCAACTCCGAGATACTTCCGCGCACACTGGCTATCAGGCGCAGGGTCAGGGCACCCAGGCTGTCCATCAGCCACAACCAGGAGAGATGGGTGAACAGGGTCACACCACTGAGAAACAGCGCCAGCAGCAACAGCGTGGCGCCCAGGAAACTGAATGCCTCGTCCATGTGGGTGGAGACATAACTGCCCAGAATGCCGCCACCGTTGACCGGCAGCGGGCTGAAACCGCCGACCTCATGCAGGGTGGCGAGTCCACAGCCGGCCAGCAGGGTCAGCAGAAAGCCGCTGACCCGCAGGGCAAAGCCCCGTACATCGAACGGATGGATGTTGCGCCGGTCGCGAAACAGCAACCAGCCGGCGTAGGCGACCATGATTGGGAACAGGTAGGCCAGGTAGCCGAACAGCGTCAGAAAAACATCGGCCAGCCAGGCTCCGGCCGGCCCGCCGAGATTCGCGATACGGGGGTGAACCCCGCCGCTGTGAGACCAGCCGGGATCGGCCGGGTGATAGCTGACCAGGGCCATCAGGAAATAGACGGCTGTAAATCCGAACACATACAGGGCCCCCTCCTTCAGCGCACGCTGCAGGTGGCTGGCGAGTGGCGGACTCTTGCTGTCGGTGGCTGTTTTCTTGGCCTGGGACAAAGTTTATCTTCTTTCTTAAAAGAATTATATAACTTACTAAATTATAAGAATAATTACAATATTCACGCGTTATTTCAGGGCGGCGAGTTCCACCTTGCCCGCGCGAATATTGAGTCCGCTGGCGAGGTCCGGCCGGGTCTCCCAGCCCGGTTCGGCCAGACGCAGAATATAGGGAACCAGGGCGGCAGACAACGCTTGCGAGGCGGTTCTGGGAACCGCGCCCGGCATATTGGTCACCCCGTAGTGCACCACCCCTTCCCAGACGAATGTCGGGTCGTCGTACGTGGTCGGCCGGGTGGTTTCGATACAGCCTCCCTGATCCACGGAGACATCGATGATGACGCTGCCGGGGAGCATTTTTTGAACGGTCTCGGCAGAAACCAGGTGCGGGGCCTTTGCGCCGGGGATGAGTACCGCACCAATCAGCAAATCGGCCTGCTCCACTGTCTCCTCAATGGCACTGGCAAAGGCATGCCGACCGGTAACATTGGGACCGATCAGCCTGACTTTCTCCAGCTTGTCCCGGTTGCGGTCAAACACGGTAACCTGGGCCCCCATACCCGCCGCCATGCGCGCCGCGCTGGTGCCGACCACCCCGGCACCCAGAATCACCACGTGACCCCGCTCGCTGGCCGGTATACCGCCAAGCAATACGCCCCGTCCGCCGTGGTGGTGATACAGCAGATTGCTGCCGGTCTGGCTGGCAATCCGCCCGGCGATGTCGCTCATTGGCGCCAGCAGCGGCAGATGCCCGTTGTCCGTGACTGTCTCAAAGGCCACCGCCGTCAGTCCTATTTCCTGCAGGGCGCGCGTCAGTTCCGGCTCGGCCGCCAGATGCAGATAGGAAAACAACAGATGATCGGCCCGCAGGCGGCCCAGTTCGGCCGGCTGGGGCTCCTTGACCTTGACGATCATCTCGGCCGCGGCAAAAAGTGCATCGGCATCAGGGACGATCTCGGCGCCACTGCGCCGGTAGCTTTCATCATCGTAACCACTGAAGCGACCGGCACCGCTTTCGACAAAAACCTGGTGTTGATGGCTGACCAGTTCGGCCACGGCATCGGGGATCAGCGCGACGCGCCCTTCCTGGATCTTGATTTCACACGGGATCCCGATCTTCATGTATACCTTTACCCTCTACTCGCCATTCCGTAGACTACTGACGCTCCCTTCGACAGGCCGAACCTGTTCCGGTTTCTACTGTCTGTTAAGGAAATCGAACAACAAATCAATCACATGCATCCGGAGTCTAACACATGAGTGAAGCCAAACACTGTCGCCTGCTTATCCTGGGATCCGGTCCCGCAGGTTACACCGCCGCGGTGTATGCCGCGCGCGCCAATCTGAATCCCGTGCTGATCACCGGACTCGAACAGGGTGGTCAATTGATGACCACGACCGAGGTGGATAACTGGCCCGGCGATGTCGAAGGCTTGCAGGGTCCCGCCCTGATGGAACGCATGAAACAACATGCCGAACGCTTTGATACCGAAATCGTGTTCGATCACATCAACAAGGTCGACCTGAAAAGCAAACCCTATACTCTCACCGGCGACAGTGGTGTCTACACCTGCGATGCGCTGATCATCGCTACCGGCGCATCGGCCATGTATCTTGGGCTACCTTCGGAAGAGTCATTCCGCGGCAAGGGTGTCTCGGCCTGTGCGACCTGTGATGGTTTCTTCTATCGCAATCAGAAAGTCGCCGTGGTCGGTGGCGGTAATACCGCGGTAGAAGAAGCGCTGTTCCTGTCCAACATCGCCGATCATGTCACCGTCATTCACCGTCGTGACAAATTCCGCTCGGAGAAGATCCTCTCCGACAAGCTGATGGAAAAAGCCAAAAACGGCAACGTCAGCATAGAGTGGAACCACGAACTGGACGAAGTGCTGGGCGATGATTCCGGTGTCACCGGTCTGCGACTGAAAAGCACGCAGGACGGCAGCACCAAGGAAATCGAAGTCATGGGTGTTTTTATTGCGATTGGACACAAACCCAACACCGATATTTTCGAAGGACAGCTGGAGATGGAAGGCGGTTATATAACCGTCAAGAGCGGTACCAAAGGTGATGCGACCGCCACCAGTGTGCCCGGCGTGTTTGCCGCCGGCGATGTTTCCGATCATATCTACCGTCAGGCGATTACTTCAGCAGGGACCGGCTGCATGGCGGCCCTTGATGCCGAGCGTTATCTTGAAAAGGAAGAGAGCGCCGGCTAAGACGCAGGGTTTTGCCGGGACGTAACCTTATCCGGCAAACGTCACTTGTGTGAATGACATGACTGTCAGGATACTGGAAAGTCTCGCCGAAGTTTCCGCAGAACAATGGAACGCCCTCTCCGACGGGCGTTTTCCATTTATACGCCATGAGTTTCTGCGCGCCATGGAGAAACACGATGCCGTCGGCGAACTCTATGGCTGGTACCCGCAATACCTGATCATCGAAGAACAGGGTCAGTTGATAGCCGCCTCGCCGATGTACATCAAGGACAACTCTTACGGCGAATTTGTCTTTGACTGGGCATGGGCCGATGCCTGGCACCGTGCCGGATTAAACTATTATCCCAAGCTGGTCGTCGCCATCCCCTACACGCCTGCGACAGGTCCGCGACTGCTTGTGCATCCCGATAAAGACTTCAAGACATATGCAGCACAGTTGATTGATGCCGCAACAACACATGCACAACAAAGTGGAATGTCTTCACTGCATTGGCTGTTTACAGACGAGCGTGACACTCAAACTTTTCAAACTGACCCGCGACACCTGATGCGCCTGGGATGCCAGTTTCACTGGCACAATGCCGGCTACCGGGATTTCGACGATTATCTTTCACACTTCACACAACAAAAACGCAAAAAGATTCGACGTGAGCGACGCATGGTCGGTGAACAGGGCGTCGAAATAGAAATTCGTCATGGTGATGAAATGGAGGATTACCACTGGGATATTTATCACCGCTTTTACCGCTCCACCTTTGAACGCAAAAGCGGAATACCGACGCTGTCCCAGGATTTTTTTATGGAGATCGGACAAAGCATGCCGCGCAACGTGGTAGTTGTGATGGCGCGACATGACGATGCATACGTCGCCGCGGCATTCAATATTCGCGGCACAGATACTCTGTATGGTCGCCACTGGGGTTGTAGCCGGCAATTTCACAGTCTGCATTTCGAGGCATGTTATTATCAGGGCCTTGATTACTGTATCAAACACGGACTGCAGCGCTTTGAGCCGGGCGCACAGGGTGAACACAAGATCAGTCGCGGTTTTCTCCCCTCACCGACATGGTCGGCGCACTGGATCGCGCACGAAGGTTTCCGCGAGGGTCTGATCCGCTACCTGGATCACGAGCGCGAGGCGATTAAGGATTACATGCAAGAACTGCAACATCACAGTCCGTTTAAAAAACCGGGTTGACTGCCATGAGTGCGCCTTACTGGTTATCACCCGATGCCGATGACTGGTTTCCCGATGTGGAACTGGCCTTGCGTGATCCCGACGGATTGCTGGCAATCGGGGGCGATCTTTCCACATCGAGACTTCTGACTGCCTATCGGCATGGTATCTTTCCCTGGTATAGCGATGGTCAACCGATTCTGTGGTGGTCGCCCGATCCCCGCTCGGTACTGTTCCCAGAAGAACTGAAAATCTCGCGCAGCCTGCGCAAGACTCTGAAAAAGGGGGCGTTCCATATCACCTTTGATCAGGCTTTTACCGATGTCATGCAATGTTGCGCCTCGCCCCGCGATGACGGACTGGGCACCTGGATTACCAAAGAAATGCGCGCGGCGTACGAACAATTGCACGAGTCCGGGCATGCCCATTCGGTGGAAGCGTGGTATGACAACAAACTGGCTGGAGGTCTGTATGGTGTCGCACTGGGGCGTGTATTTTTCGGCGAGTCGATGTTTGCTCGTATGACCGATGCATCAAAAGTAGCATTTGTGACTCTTGTCGCACACCTTCGACAATGGAATTTTCAGTTGATCGATTGCCAGGTAGAAACCGGGCATCTCAACAGCCTCGGCGCACGTCCCATACCCCGTCACAGGTTTACACAGTATCTCGATCAATATTGCGAACCGGTTGTCGCTCAGCACTGGACAACGGAAGAACAATGGATCAGGCTGATACAGGAGACAGGTCGAATCGAGGCCCCGGTTTCAACATAACACACTTGATCCCATGACTGATCGCAAGAGTTTCCATCCCCTGCTGGACGAGCTGCAGTTTTTTGCCAGCCCGGAACATCCCTGTAGCTATCTCGAAGATCGTCTGGCGACATCGATTTTTGTCGATCCGTCATTACTGATAAAGCCCGAACACTACTCGGCACTGGCAAACATCGGTTTTCGTCGCAGCGGTAATTATATTTATCGACCCCATTGTCGTAATTGTCACGCTTGCGTCCCGGTTCGAATACCGGTCGATGAGTTTCAGCCAGACCGCAGTCAACGCCGGACATTGAAAACCAATGCCGATATACAGCTTGTCACCAGGCCGGTTGAATTTCAC
>JASFNY010000138.1:0-5582 GCA_050116795.1 Thiohalophilus sp. | reverse complement strand
GAGGAGAGACTGATATCCGGGCGTGCCTCGCGCAGCTTGCGAATGGTCGCCTTGTATTCAAGCGCGGTGTGCTTGCGTTTCATCATCGCCAGGACCCGGTCAGAACCGCTCTGAACCGGCAGATGCAGATGGCTGACCAGCTCAGGTACTTCGGCGTAGGCCTGGATCAGGCTGTCATTCATCTCCAGTGGATGGGAGGTGGTATAGCGAATCCGGTCGATGCCGTCGATGGCCGCTACGTAATGAATCAACAGCCCCAGGTCGGCCATGGTGCCGTCATCCATCATGCCGCGATAGGCATTCACGTTCTGCCCCAGCAGGGTCACCTCGCGCACGCCCCGTTCGGCCAGTTCCGCCACCTCGGCGATCACGTCATCAAAGGGACGGCTGAACTCTTCACCGCGGGTATAGGGCACCACGCAGAAACTGCAGTACTTGCTGCAGCCTTCCATGATCGAGACAAAGGCGCTGGGCCCGTCAGTGCGGGGTTCGGGCATATGATCGAACTTTTCGATCTCGGGAAAGGAGATGTCCACCACGGACTTGTGGCGCGCCCGGGCATCATCCAGCATCTGCGGCAGACGGTGCAGAGTCTGGGGACCGAACACCAGGTCCACGTAGGGCGCGCGCTTGAGGATCGCCTCCCCTTCCTGGCTGGCAACGCAGCCGCCGACGCCGATCACCAGCTCCGGACGGGCCGCTTTCAGTTCGCGCCACATGCCCAGGTGAGAGAACACTTTCTCCTGGGCTTTTTCACGCACCGAGCAGGTATTCAGCAGCAAAACGTCGGCCTCTTCGGGGGCATCGGTCAACTCCAGGCCGTGCGAAGCCTGCAGTACGTCGGCCATCTTGGCCGTGTCGTACTCGTTCATCTGGCAACCGAAGGTGCGGATGTATAATTTGCCCATTTTTTGACCACTGAAATTCGGGAGCGCAAAGGTAGCATTTTCGCCAAGTGGTTTCCAGTACAGGCTTTTTGCACAGGGTCGCCGAAGGCCGGACCGGGAATCGGCCGGCCCCGGGAACATGTCTCACTCAGTCGATCTGCGACTCGGAAGCGATCTTGTGAATGCTCAGATCGGCGCCCTTGTATTCCTCTTCCTGGCTCAGGCGAATCCCCACACTCGCCTTTAATACCCCGTAGACCACAAAACCGCCCACCAGGGCAATCACGATACCGATCAGGGTACCAACCAGCTGGGCCAGGAAACTGACGCCGCCCATACCCCCCAGCGCTTCGAGGCCGAAAATTCCTGCAGCCAGACCGCCCCAGACGCCGCACAGTCCGTGCAAGGGCCAGACTCCGAGGACGTCGTCGATCTTCCAGCGGTTCTGGCACTGGGTGAATGCCCAGACGAACAGGCCACCGGCCACTGCGCCGGTCGCCAGGGCGCCCAGGGGATGCATGACATCCGAACCGGCACAAACGGCCACCAGTCCGGCAAGCGGGCCGTTGTGTACGAAACCGGGATCATTTTTGCCAAAAAACAGGGCCGCCAGAATGCCACCGACCATGGCCATCAGGGAGTTGGCCGCGACCAGTCCGCTGATGTCCCCGACTTTCTGGGCCGACATAACATTGAAGCCGAACCAGCCGACGGTCAGAATCCAGGCCCCCAGGGCCAGAAACGGGATGCTTGAAGGCGGATGGGCCGCACTCACGCTGCCGTCCCGGCCGAATCGGCCATGCCGGCTGCCGAGCATCAGCACCGCGGCCAGGGCCAGCCAGCCTCCGACCGCGTGGACCACAACCGAGCCGGCAAAATCATGGAAACCGACACCAAAGGTGCCTTCCAGCCAGGCCTGCATGCCGAAATTGCCGTTCCAGGTCATGCCTTCAAAAAACGGGTAGATCAGCGCCACGATGATGAAGGTGGCGGTGAGCTGCGGATAAAAGCGGGCCCGCTCGGCAATGCCTCCGGAAATGATGGCTGGTATGGCCGCGGCAAAGGTCAGCAGGAAGAAGAACTTGACCAGTTCATAACCGCTGGCAGCCGTCAGCTCGGGCGCCGCCTGCAGAAATCCGGTGTTGTATGCCACGGCATAGCCAATAAAAAAATACGCGATAGTCGAGGTGGCAAAATCGGTAATGATCTTGACCAGGGCATTGACCTGGTTCTTCTTGCGCACCGTGCCGACCTCAAGGAACGCAAACCCCGAATGCATGGCCAGAACCATGATCGCACCCAGCAGTATGAACAGGACGTCTGTAGCTGTCTGAAAGTTTTCCATCTGGTTTTCCTTATAATTATTCAGAAATCGCTCAAAATTGGTTCAAATGTCAGCAGGAGACGCACCAATTCCAGGCTTGCGGGGGATTATAGGCACTTACAGGATTCTGGAAAAACCCTGCCGAGAAAAATGCCCAATATTGAATCCATATCAGGCTTGATATGGATCTTTAATTGTTCAATTGACGAGCCAGCGGTTACTCCTGAGACTCTTTCCGCCGTTTCTCGAGGCTGATTTCGGCCGTGTGACGGACCTCAGGCAGAGGATCACGGGTCAGTTTCTGCAGGGTCGCGGGGGCTGTGTTCCAGTTGCGGGCCACTTCCAGGCGAATCTCGCCATCGCGGTCCTCGGCCAGCAGGGCCAGTGCCGAGGGTGGAACATATTCGTAACGTGCCACCACGCTGCGCACGGCCGTGTCAGAATCCCGGGCCAGTTTGACAAAGATCTGTTCCGTGGTCTCGATATTGGTCGCCACTCCGATACGAACCTGGGGATGGGGATCATCAGCCAGCTTGTCCAGCAACGCTGCGGGAGTACTGCGATTGCGGCTGACTTTCTGTCGTACCTGCCAGTCCGAATCCGTAGCCAGTTCCTGTAACCGGGCCACCGGTGTACCTGGCAGACCCGCCTCGCGGCGGCGTTGTTCCAAATCCTGGGCCAATACGCTGCCAGAAGCGATCAGCAAGACCATCAGAACCGGTAAAGCGGGAAGATAAAATCGGGTAATCAAGGGCCTGCTCCTGTGGAAAATTTAACCAATCCTCACTGGCTCTGGCAATTACGTCAAGGTTTCCCGACGTCTGCCGACAAATCATATAATGGGGCTGCCAGCTTCCAGAGATAAGCACGCTCTTTGCCAACAAAAGAGTATGCGGATATGCTTGCAGCTGCTGCGCTAGACAGCCGCGATACTTATAAAAACGATATCACCGAATGGAAGACGAGAATAACATCCCCCGCATTCTGGCCGTAGACGATTCCCGCGTGATGCGTCGGGCCATGACCAAGGTTCTGGGTAAGGCCTATCATGTCATTGAAGCCGAGCACGGCGAAGATGCCTGGACCTACCTGATGAATGATCCGGATATTCAGGTCGTCTTTACTGATCTGTCCATGCCTTACCTGGACGGTTTCGGTCTGCTGGAGCGCATGCGTGAATCCGATGAACCGCGCCTGCGAGATATGCCGGTCATCATTATTACCGGCAAGGAAGACGACGACGAGACCAAGCAACTCGCGCTGGACAAGGGCGCTTCGGACTTCATTACCAAACCTTTCGATTCTGTACAGTTACAGGCGCGTGCCAAGGCACATGTCAACTTCGAGCGTACCACCCGCAAACTGACTGAAACTTCCGACCGCCTCGAACAACAGGCGGCCGTGGATCAAATCACCGGCCTCGGTGGCCAGACCTATTTCTTGCGCGCCGCAGAAGAATCACTGGCTTACTTTAAACGCCATGGCGGCCAGTTCACCCTGCTGCGCATGGATATTGATGATTTCAATAATCTGTTTATCGCCAACGGCAAGGAACTGGTCAACCAGATTCTTCACAAGATAGGGCAAACCCTGGGACAGCTTGTGCGCAAGGAAGACATGCTTGCCCGCATCGGGGTTGCCAAGTTTGCAATGTTATTACGTGATACGAGTATTGATGACGCCACCCAGCTGGCCGAACGCATTCGCAAGGAAATCAATGAATTGAGTTTTGATGTCGCCGGCCAGAAGTTGCATATCACCGTCAGCATCGGATTGTTCGAGCCACATATCAGCGAAGAGACTGAAATAAAAACTCTTATTTCAGAGACAGAGAAATACCTTAACAAGGCGATCAAGGCCGGCGGTAACCAGACCGTGGTCAAATCTCTGCGCAAGGGTAGTGGTGCCGAACACCTTGATGTTAATCATGCTCTTAAACTGCTGACCGAAGGCAAGGACGATCTGCTCAAGCCACACCTGGGCAGCCTGATCAAACAGATCCTGCCCTTGCTGAACTACATAAGCCACCAGTCAAGTGATGATATGGCGCAGGCCGTCAAGGCGCTTAAAGAGAAACTGGAAAAATAAGCTTGTTTGACAGGCTGATAATCAATTCACCAGCCACATTCGCAAACGCAGACCCCACTCGCTGGTATAACCGATTTCACTGAACGCGACTTCTCCCTGGCTGTTAATCAGCAAGGTGGTCGGCACACCCTTGACGCCGAATTGCTGTGCAAGTTGCCCCTGTTCATCCAGCAGGGTTGTGAAAGTCAGCTTGTGTTCCCGCATATAGGCACTGACCTTCTCGCGATCACCGGATTGCATGGCCACCCCGATAAGCGGGTAATCCCCGCTCAGCTCCTGGATCGCGTCCTGTTCAAAGCGGCAGATTGGACACCAGCTTGCCCAGAAATGCAGAATATAGGACTTGCCTCGCATGTCATTGGAATCGAATACCATACCCTCAACAGTTTCTGCACTGAAAGTCGGTAACTGGCCGTCGATCAGATCCCGTTTCTGGTATTGCTGTGCAAGAACAAACACCAGCACAACGACCAGTAATTCCAACAAGTATATGATGGGCGTGGGAATTTTTTTGAGAGACAGTTTTCTCAAACTTCAGAATCCGAACAGCAAGCGGAAACGCTCATGGCAATTAAATATTAAAGCCCCTCGTTTACCGGAGAAGACCATGATTGAGGAAAATTTCGGCAATACTAAATGGTTAAACAACGCTATTCATCTGCATAGCGTTGGAAGACCAGCGTGGCATTGGTTCCGCCAAAGCCAAAACTGTTGGACATCACGCAATTGAGCGTGGCATTGTCGCGTCGTTCACGGACAATGGGGAAGCCCTCTGCACCCGGATCGAGCTCTTCGATATTTGCCGAGGCAGCTATAAAATTCTCCTGCATCATGAACAGTGAATAGATTGCTTCATTGACACCTGCCGCCCCGAGTGCATGTCCGGTTAGAGATTTGGTCGAGGCAATAGCAGGTATCTTGTCACCGAAGACCTCCTTGACGGCCTCCAGTTCCCGAATATCCCCCACCGGGGTACTTGTCCCGTGGGCATTAATATAATCGATCGGTACCTGGACATTTTCCATGGCCTGGCGCATGCAACGCACGGCTCCTTCACCGGAAGGCTGTACCATGTCAAAACCGTCAGAGGTCGCGCCGTATCCGACCAGCTCGGCATAGATGGTCGCTCCGCGGGCTTTGGCGTGTTCGAGTTCCTCGAGAACCAGTACCCCACCACCACCGGATATAACAAAACCATCACGATTGACATCATAAGTCCTTGAAGCGGTCTCGGGAGTATCGTTGTATTTGGAAGACAGCGCCCCCATGGCGTCGAACAGCAC
>JASFNY010000137.1:0-5589 GCA_050116795.1 Thiohalophilus sp. | reverse complement strand
GTTTATAAACCTGGCGTTTGAAGGGGACCACCTCGCGCACCGGTTCTGCTGAGGTGACCCAGCGCCAGCGATCGAACTCCGGATGCTCGCTTGTGTCCAGGCTGACCTTGCTGTCATTGGTCAGCAATTGCAAAAGAAACCAGCGCTGTTTCTGGCCGATACAAACCGGCTGATGATGATAACGAATCAACTCCCTGGGCAGGCGATAACGCAGCCAGTGCCGGGTCGACCCGAGCAGCTCCACGTCTTCCCGACCCAGGCCAATCTCCTCGGACAATTCACGGTAAAGGGCCTGCTCAGGACTTTCGTCATGGCGAATTCCGCCCTGCGGGAACTGCCAGGCCTGCTGACCGATACGCCTCGCCCAGAATAGCTTGCCCTGCGGATTGCAGAGAATAATGCCGACGTTGGCCCGGTATCCTTCTGAATCAATCACTTGTTGCGTCCTTTTCAAGCCCTGTACCAGATTTTTTCACAGCGCCTGCGGTTGCGCAAATCACCCGCCGAATCGCCGGATAATCCCTTTTATTACAATAACTTGCATGCTTCATTCAAGCGTGACCGTGGAATTTCACAGTTCGGAACCGGGCCCTTCACCACTCTGCCCGGCGCTTTGGGTTATCATGCCTTCATTTTGCGTATTTGCGGAGGATCGGCGTGGCGCTGGCGATATTCGACCTGGACAACACCCTGCTCAACGGCGACAGCGATTACCTGTGGGGCCGCTTTCTGGCCGAACAGGGTCGGGTCGACGGTGATTACTATGAGCGGGAAAACCAGCGTTTCTACGAGGAATACAAGCGGGGGCAGCTCGACATTCAGGAGTTTCTGGCCTTCAGCCTGCAACCGCTGAGTGAGATTCCGCCGGCCGAGCTGACGGAACTGCATCGGCAGTTTATGCAGCAAGAAATTCGCCCGCGAATCACTTCCGCCGCCCGCGCCCTGATCGACCAGCACCGCCGGCAGGACGACTTCCTGTTGATCATCACCGCGACCAACCGCTTTATCACCGCGCCCATTGCCGAAGAGCTGGGCGTGGATGATCTGCTGGCCACTGATCCCGAGATGCGCGAGGGCCGCTATACCGGCCGCGTAAGCGGCACGCCCTGCTTTCGCGAAGGCAAGGTGGAGCGCCTTGAACAGTGGCTGAAGCAGACCGGGCTCAATCTTGCCGATAGCTGGTTTTACAGTGATTCACACAACGATCTACCGTTGCTGGAGCGGGTCACCCGGCCGGTCGCGGTCGATCCAGACGAGACCCTGGCCGACCATGCCGCCTCTCGAGGCTGGTCTGTCATCAGCTTGCGTGAGTAAGGACTCACATGAGCGGACGCTATCCAACGGGAATGTTGCTGCTGCTGGGACTGCTATGCCTCGCCAGTCTGGGCATCTCGCTTGTTAGTGGCAGTGTTCAACTGACCGCCGTGCAGGTCTGGAACGCCCTGTGGTATCCGGGCAGTGACCTGGCCAGCCAGGTAATCCACCAGTTACGTCTGCCGCGCAGCCTGGCCGCCCTTACCACCGGGGGACTGCTGGCCCTCGCCGGTTGCCTGATGCAGGTCCTGGTCCGCAATCCCCTCGCCGATCCTTATATATTGGGTATCTCCGGCGGTGCTTCAGTGGCCGCGCTGCTGGCCATGCTGATAGGCATCGGCGGCACTGCCCTGACCGGTAGCGCCTTTATCGGCGCCCTGCTTGCGATGTTCCTGGTGTTTGCCCTGTCCCGCGGCGCCGGGCAATGGAACAGTAACCGCCTGCTGCTGACCGGGGTGGTCCTGGCCGCCGGCTGGGGCGCAACTATCGGCTTTATTCTCAATCTCTCGCCGGACAGCAGTCTGCAAAGAATGATGTTCTGGCTGATGGGAGATCTCGGTTTTGCTCAGCCTACCAGGCTGCCGGGTTTCATTCTGCTGCTCGGCCTGCTTGCCGCCTTGCTGCTGGCCCGACAACTCAACGTCCTCACTCGGGGAGAACTGGTGGCCGGATCACTGGGCGTGCGTACCGATCGGTTACATCTGGTTATCTTCGTGCTGGCCTCGCTGCTGACAGCCACCGCAGTCACCCAGGCCGGCAGTATCGGCTTTGTCGGGCTGGTGGTGCCACACCTGATCCGCCTGCTTGGCTATCACGATCACCGCATTCTGTTACCTGCCGCGACACTGCTCGGCGCCAGCCTGTTGTTACTGGCCGATACCGTCGCGCGAACGCTGCTCGCCCCGCAACAACTGCCGGTCGGTATCCTGACCGCCTTCATCGGCGTACCGTTGTTCCTGTATCTGCTGTACCGCGGAGAGCGTCAATGACACTGCAGATCGAACAACTGCAATTACGCCGCGGGCAACGAACCCTTACTTCGCCATTTAATCTGACTATCGATAACGGGCAGTGCTGGGGGATTCTGGGCAGCAACGGCAGCGGCAAAACCACACTGCTGCATACGCTTGCCGGTCTGCACCCGGAATACAGCGGACGCCTGTTGCTAAACGATATTGATATTTCAAATATCGCGCGCAGGGAATTTGCACGGCAGGTCGGATTGCTGCCGCAGATCAACGAAGAAGCCTTTCCCGGCAGCGCACTGGAAACCGTGTTGACCGGTCGCCATCCTCATCTCAAACTCTGGCAATGGGAAAGCGAACAGGACAGGCAACTGGCACGCGATGCCCTTGCTCAAGTTGACCTGGGCGGTTTCGAGCAGCGCAACATGTTGAGTCTCTCCGGTGGGGAACGCCGCCGGCTCTACATCGCCACTCTGCTGGCACAACAACCTCAACTGTATCTACTGGATGAGCCGGCCAATCATCTGGATCTGCGTCATCAGCATCAGATACTTGAACATCTGCAACAACTGACCCGCAACGGTAATAACAGCGTGATCATGGTCCTGCATGATCCCAATCTCGCCGAGCGGTATTGCGATCATGTGCTGTTAATGCATGAAGATGGAAAAGTGGAAGGCGGTACCAGTAAGTCACTGATGACCGAAGAACGACTCAGCGAGTTATATGGCTATCCAATCAGGAAAGTCGAAAACGACCAGCGGTCGTTTTTTATCGCCGGATAATATTCGCTGCCGGCAAAAGCCGGTCTTTTTACCTTTGATTTTTATAAAAACTTTCGCCTGCGGCTTCGCCGCTGAGGCGAGTAACTTTTTGTCGCGACAAAAAGTCACCAAAAAACGCTCTCCCTGGGTCCCCGGCCTTATGTTATTCGGCTCCCCGCGTTTCTCGCCAAAATCCGCGCTCGCCCAACTCGCTGATTTGCTGCGCCGGCATGTTATTACGGCTAGCAAATCTGGCTCGAACAAAGGGCTCGCTTGGTTCGGATTTTGTCTGCGAGACGCGGCGTGGCCCAAAGGGGCTGCAAGAGCCCTCGAACTGACAGTGTGCGTTCGGGTATTTTGTCCGACCTCGCTCAGTCTGTTTTCAGACCCCTTGGGCGCTGCCGAGCACCGCCCCCGGGGCGCGTTTTCTTTGGTTCGTTTCTTTGTCGCGTGACAAAGAAATGAACTCGCCCAAAGCGCGATAGCGCGGGGCGAAAAATAATACTTATCAGAATAAATAGCGGCGTAACAGCGGGCGAAATTTTTATTTAAAAAAAAGAAACTGAATGCCGGCTCGGCCGGCATGACCAGATCAGGGTGCGTGCCGCTGCATGGCGGTCAGTTCGGAACGGCGGTCTTCAAGCCACTCAAACATTCCCACCCATTGCAGCCGATCTTCTTCGGCACGCTTGTCCCACAATTCATGCACCCCGATACCCCGCTCGACGGCATGCACGTAGTGCTGGGTATCACGCAGAATGGCCAACAGGGGCAGGTTGAGGTTCTTGAGGAATCGTTCCAGCGACTGGTAAACCAGGGTGTTCTTGCGGGCGCGATTGGCGACCACGCCGACCCGTACCCCGGCACTGCGGACCTTGCCGATCAACAGGAGATCCTTGATGAAATGAGTGGCGGCGTGAATGTCGATGGGTGACGGAAGCACCGGGACCAGGATGGTGTCCACCCGCTGGACGTAATTGACCAGCTGCTGGCCGCTGACACCCGCCGGTGCGTCCAGAATCACCCGCTCTGTCTCCGGCGGCAGTCGCAGCTGCCAGGCCATGGTCTGGCCACCGTTGGGGCGCTGCCAGGCCCGTACCCCGTGAATGGCCGGCTTGTCCTTGGGTCGCTGGCTGTGCCAGCGCATGCTGGATCCCTGGGGATCATAGTCCATCAATGCCGTGCTAAAACCGTAGCAGGCGTAGAGACTGGCGAGATTGCTGGCGATGGTCGTTTTGCCACACCCGCCCTTGGAATTGAGTACCAGGATTCGCTGCATTGCTGAAGTCCATATGAGGTCTATTCAGACTACACCACCGGTCACAGATTAACCAGTTAACACCCTTCATGGGGATGTGGCCTGGCTCACGTTTCCGGTGCTCTATTATTCTCTAAACATTATAAGTTTATATAAAAAATCACTATAAATCATTGTTTATAAAGGATTCTATATCTTGTGCTTGACACTCTTCACAATACCCAGATAATGTGCCGCACAATTCCAGGTGCCCCGACAAAGTCGTGTCGGGGTGAAACGGGAAGCCGGTGAGTCACATGAACGAGTCCGGCGCTGCCCCCGCAACGGTGATTGAGTCAAGGATTATCACTGCGCCACTGCATCAATGAATGTGGGAAGGCGATGATCCCAGAATGCTCGCATTCGCTCATAAGCCCGGAGACCGGCCTGGAATACCAACAGCGTGTCGCGGAGGGCGACGCCGAAGGTCGGACTCCACCACCTTCCTGAATTCCCCTTCGCAAAACGTATAACAAATGAGACGCGGGTGAGCGTCCAACAGGGGAATTGTCTATGTCATCAGATTTGCTACGTCGTGGCGTTATCACGACACTTGCCAGCCTGGCACTGGCCCACACCGCGGCTGCCCAGGAAGAACCTATCATTGTCACCGCGACCCGAACCGCCCAGCTTGCCGACGAGACTCTCTCGCCGGTCATCGTCATCGACCGGGAAACGCTGGAAAGCCAGCCGGGCGCGGAAATCACCGATCTGCTTCATCGTTATCCGGGTATCGACATCAGTCGCAACGGTGGCCCGGGCCAGACGCCCTCGATATTCATACGCGGCGCCGAAAGCGATCACACCCTGGTCATGGTCAACGGCATCAAGATCAATCCCGGCACGATCGGTATCAGCTCGGTTCAGCATATTCCGCTGGAAATGATAGAGCGCATCGAGATCGTCAAGGGGCCACGTTCCACTCTGTATGGCTCTGATGCTATTGGCGGGGTCATCAATATCATTACCCGCAAACAGCAACAGCAAGGCTCTCATTATGAAGCGCGTGTCGGAGGGGGGTCTTTTGATACCCGTTCAGCCGGCTTTTCCGCACATAACCGGGCTGATGACCGCGCGGCCGGAATCGATGTCAACTATCGTGAAAGCAAAGGCTTTCCCACACTCAAATCCGAAAATATCGATCGCGGCTATGACAACCTGAGTGTGAATGTTTACGGACAAAAACAGCTCGGCGATGTCGAGGCAACGATCGAACACTTGCAATCATCAGGCACAACCGAATATACGG
>JASFNY010000136.1:0-5589 GCA_050116795.1 Thiohalophilus sp. | reverse complement strand
ACGACCTTTTCGGAAACCAACTGCAGACGACCCTGGTTGAAGGCTTCCAGGAAATCGACACCGGTCAGCACATTCTGTGCGCCTTCGGCGCCGGGGATCGGCAGCTGACGACCGGTCCAGGTTCCAACGGCCCACAGGATGGCGTCGTATTCTTTTTCCAGATCGGCAACGCTTATATCCTTGCCGACCCAGGTGTTCAGTTTAACGTCGACACCCATTTCGATGATGCGGTTGATTTCACCGTCCAGGACATCGCGCGGAGTACGATAGCCCGGGATGCCGTATTTCATCATGCCGCCCAGCGTTTCATGGTTGTCGAATACGGTCGCGCCATAACCCTTGCGGCGCAGCTGGAAGGCAGCTGCCAGGCCGGCCGGACCACCGCCGATGACGGCAACTTTCTTGCCTTTCTCTTCCGTGGGCGCGTCGAACTTGTACTTGTTGGCCAGCGCGGTGTCACCGATGAACTGTTCAACGGCGTTGATGCCGACATAGTCTTCCACTTCGTTACGGTTACAACCGTCCTGGCAAGGAGCAGGGCAGACACGACCCATGACTGAAGGGAACGGGTTGGCATCGGTAGAACGACGGAAGGCATATTCCTGCCAGTCGGTTCCTTCCGGCGGGTTTTCGATACCGCGGACGATATCCAGCCAGCCACGAATGTCTTCGCCGGACGGGCAGCTACCCTGGCAAGGCGGAGTACGATGCACGTAGGTGGGGCACTTGTGTGAAGTGTCCTCTTTAAAGATCTTTTCAGACCAGGAACTCCAGTCTGAATTGGTTTCACCGTCCTTGAATTTCCGGAAGGTTAGCTTAGTGTTCATATCGTCTTGGGAAGTAGCCATGCCTGTTCTCCTATGCGATGTCGGTTATTACCGTCAAATCGTAAAAGTTTAAGCCTCAGATTCAGTTTCAGTATTCTCGGTCTCATCCTCGCTTGGCGCATCACTCAGGATGATCGCTTCGCTGACGAGCTGATGAACACTGACAATGTCAGTCATACCGAACCCGTAGTAGGGTAAGACCTTGGTAAATTGGCTCTTGCAAATAGCGCAGATTGCCGCCACGTTGGTTACGCCGTTGTCTTCGACAACGCGTTTGTATGCTTCCATACGCGGCTGGGCACCTTTGACGCGTATTTCCATGAGGTCGTCGGTCAACAGACCACCACCGCCGCCACAGCAGAAGGTGGCTTCCTTAATATATTCAGAGGGCATGTCGACGTAATTATTACAGGCCGCTTTAATGATTGCGCGTGGAATGTCGAACTGACCACCGGGCTTATCACCCATGCGCGAGGCGCGTGCCACGTTACAGGAGTCGTGGAAGGTGAGGGTCATGTGGTCATTTTCAGATTTGTCGAATTTAAGCTTGTCCTTCTGGATCAGGTCATAGGTAAATTCGCAAATGTGCTGCGGAACCGGATAGTTGGGATCCAGAAAATCGAACGGACCGGCAAGAGTGTTCAGGAAGCTATAGGCAACACGCCAGGCATGGCCACATTCGCCAAACACGATGCGTTTTACGCCGAGGTCCTCGGCGGCCTTGCGGATACGCAGCGACAGGCGGCGCATGTTTTCATAACTGCCGATAAACATGCCGAAGTTGGCTGCTTCTGAAGCATAGGAGCTCATTGTCCAGCTGACACCGGCTTCATGGAAAACCTTGGCATAGCCGATCAACCCGTCTACATGAGGTTCAGCAAAGAAGTCGGCAGAAGGGGTGATCAGCAGGATTTCCGCGCCTTTTTGATCCAGCGGGAATTTGACCGGGACACCGGTATCTTCTTCAACTTCTTCTTCAAGACCTTCCAGCGTATCAGCCAGGGCAGGTTCGGGCAGACCCAGGTTGTTACCGATGGTCGCGGCTTTGCCGATAATTTCATTACAGTATTTCTGTCCAACGCCTATGGCATCCATGATTTCGCGGGCAGCCATGGAAATTTCCGCAGTGTCGATACCATAGGGGCAGAATACGGAACAGCGACGGCACTGTGAGCACTGATGGAAGTAGCTGTACCATTCATCCAGTACATCCTTGTTCAGATCGACGGCACCGACCAGTTTGGGGAAGTACTTACCGGCGAAAGTGCGGTAACGGCGATAGATCTTGCGCAGCAGGTCCTGGCGGGCCACCGGCATGTTTTTCGGATCAGAGGTACCGATATAGTAATGGCACTTGTCGGTACAGGCGCCGCATTTCACACAGGAATCCAGATAGACCTGCAGCGAGCGATAACGGCCACGCAGGTCATCGAGTTTTTCCAGCGCTTTTTCTTCCCAGTTTTCCACCAGCTCGCCGGGGAAGCCCAGTTGTTCCTGGAACTGGGCCTTGGCCACATATGGCTTGCTGTGCTCCATCACCCCTTCTTTCAGCTTGGGGATGATCGGGTATTCGTGCAATTCTGGTGTATCGAAGTCTGCCACGTCAGTAATCCTCTAGCGACTTTCCTGTGTATGTACCTGAGTTTGTTATTTTTCGAGCTCGGCAGCCCACGGCGCCAGATGGCGTTTTTCGCGCGGGTTATCGACCTGGTTACGGCTTGGGCTGAAGAAGACACCCGGTGCATGCAGCAGCTTGCTGATCGGGAAAATCAGCATCAGCAGCGCGACCAGTGTCAGATGAATCAGCAACAAAGGCTCACTCGGCAACGGTTCAATAGTGAATCGCAGCAGGCCGAGGAAAAAGGCTTTAACCATAACAATGTCGGTATGGTCGACAAAAGTCATAAGCATCCCGCTGGCCCCGATGGCAAGCAGTAACAGCAGCATCAGGTAGTCAGAAGGAGCGGAAATATAACGCACCCGGTCAACGAAGATGCGTCGGGCAAACAGACCGAGCAGACCGATGACCAGTGCAAAAGAGGCATATTTGCCAAACGGTTGAATCAGATCAACCCAGAACCAGGTATCAGCCTGGAAGTAACGCAGATGTCGCAGCAATACCAGTAACAATCCGAAATGGAACAGCCAGCCAAACAGCCAGGTCCACTTGGTCGCCTTGAACAGGCTGGAGAACAGTACAACTTCGCGTACCATTCGCAGTACAACACCGGAACGGGTTACCGGGGCCGGTGTCGTGGGAATCTTTAACGGTGCAGGTGTACGTGCATACAAGGCAATCTTGCGCACCAAACCAACAACCAGAAGCAGGGTTGCCGCATAAAATAATATCGCGTAAGTCACGGACAGAGCCGACATGCTACTGATCCCTCTACGTTAATCTCGTTGTAATTATTCGGTTTTAAATCTCGATGCGAGTGAAAGAGGGGAGAAAATACCCCCCTCTCTCATATTCCGCAGCGTCAGTTTTAGACGCAGCCAGTCGGCTTGGGCAGACCAGCGTATTTACAAGCCTGCTTGCCGGGGCCATAGGGGAACAGTTCGTACAGGTACTTGCTGTTACCTTTTTCTTTGCCCAGCTTCTTACCGATAGCTTTGGTCAGTACACGAACTGCCGGCGCGATCTGGTACTCTTCATAGTATTCGCGCAGAAAGTTGATAACTTCCCAGTGGTTTTCGGTCAGATCCTGGCCTTCGTCTTTGGCCATATATTCAGCAACTTCCGGAGTCCAGTCAGACAGGTTGGACAGATAACCTTCTTCGTCGACTTCCAGCTCTTTGCCACCTACGTTAATAGTACCCATCGTTTATCTCCTCGTTAAGATACTCTGTGTGTGGATTAATTTAAGTCCATGCGCTGACTTTGTCGTTGTCGACAGTCAGCTGAACGAAACCGCTGTAGTCGACAACCTTGACGCCGTCGATCAGCTTGCTTTCGTCGATGCCTCGGGCTTTCAGGTCAGGGCCCAGAACATAGAAAGAAACATCGTTCATTGCGCCTGATACCTTGTCAGCAATTGCTGTACCCTTCATCGCACCATAAACCCCGTCTTCGTACAGCATGACGGAGCTTCCCTTGAGAGCGTGACTAATAGCGCTGTCGAGAGAGTTACGCTCAAAAGGCGATTTATTTACAGTGTGTAAAATCGGCATTGTTCCCACCTTGTGCTTAGAAGCTCAATACGACGTCGGACTCGTCCATAATTTTGGCGAGCTCATCGGCAGAGACCACCTTGATGGAATCTTTTTCCGCCCAGTCGTCGTCTTCATCTTCATATTTCAGATCGAGCAGATCCTCGACAGTGAGACCACGTGCGTCGAGAGATTCTTTTTCGACAAAAATCTTCTGAACGTCATAGTCGCCCAGAGCCGAATAGGTCGGCGAGAAATTCTTAATGCCGAGTTCAGACGTGTCCTGCCCTTTGGTGATCTGGTAAACACCATCATCAACAAACGCCAGTGATACATCCTGTTCGAATGCGGCACCAATCAGTACGACTTCCAGGGATTCCCAGGCATAAACCGTACCGTAGGGCGCCCGCCGATTCAGATAGAGAAAGTTCTTCACTTCAGACATTTCGGCACCCCTGATTAGTCACCAAATACCATAAGACGATCCGCCTGGACACAACCTTCGATAAGCTGACCCAGACCAGAGATACGGAATCCGGGGGCAATGTTATTGCCGTCCTTGCCGTTTCGACTCTGTTCGCCTTCGTCGACAATACCGCGACGCTGTGCCGCAGCAACACAAACCACCAGATCCAGATCGTGCTTGCTGGCCAGTTCAGACCAGGTATTCACGATATTCAGATCGTCTTGCGGCGGCGTGGTGTAGCGCGTCCCGTTATTGACGCCATCATGATAGAAAAACACACGAAAGACCTCATGACCCGCATCCAACGCGGCCCTGATGAAATTCAGGGCCGACGTGGAAGCTTCATGATTGTAAGGGCCTTCGTTAACCTGAATAACAAACTTCATCTGATTAACGTCCCCTTGTTTTAGAAGCGGATGTGGGTTGAAGCATTCAGACTGTTACGCGCACCACGCCAGTTATCGATGTGGTACTTGGTAAACGGCAGTCCGGTAACTTCGAAGAAGCGCGGCCAACCGATACGATCGATCCAGTCGTTGATACGTTCCCAATCGCGAGCGCCTTCCTTGTATTCTTTCAGGATGCGCTTGACGATAGCGGTAGCTTCAGGCCAGCGTGGCGGGTTGTTCGGAATACCGGAGGCAACCAGCTTCTGGAAGGTCGGCTTGCTACGGGCATTGGAGTGGTTACCACCAACCCAGATAGCCAGCTTGGTGTGTTCCGGATCGTTGATCTGCATCGGCGGGCAGGGCGGGAAGCAAGCACCACAGCAGATGCATTTCTTCTCGTCTACTTCCAATGAAGCCTTGCCGTTAACCATGGCCGGACGAATCGCGGCAACCGGGCAACGGGCAACAACCGAGGGACGTTCGCAAACGTTGGCAACCAGATCATGGTTGATGCGCGGCGGCTTGGTGTGCTGAACGTTGATTGCGATATCACCCTGGCCACCACAGTTGATCTGGCAGCAGGAAGTGGTGATATGCACGCGGTTGGGCATGTTGCAGTTTTTGAACTCGTCGATCAGTTCATCCATCATGGCTTTTACAACACCAGAGGCATCGGTACCCGGGATGTCGCAGTGCAACCAGCCCTGGGTGTGCGAGATCATCGCCACGGAGTTAGCGGTGCCACCAACGATGAAAC
>JASFNY010000135.1:0-5614 GCA_050116795.1 Thiohalophilus sp. | reverse complement strand
GAGAAACGGCACCCGCGCTTCAAGGCCCCAGGCCATGGTCATGTTGTCCACGCGCTTGACCGGATCATCGACGATCAGAGTCGTCACATCCATGCGCAGCACCCGGTCGATAAACTCGTCGGCATCAGGTTCGCCCAGCAGGGTGGCCACCACCTGGCGGGTGACATCCTCTCCTTGATAAGCCTGGGTAACCATCTCCTGGAACTCGCTGTGCGGCCGGTCGAAATAGTAGCGGGCGAAACGCTCGACGTCGGTGCCGTTGGTATCGTTGTGCATCTGCGGAAACCAGAAGTAACCGGCGAATACCTCGTCGGCCCCCTGCCCGCTCTGGACCACCTTCACTTCCTGCGAGACCCGCTCGGACAACAGGTAAAAGGCCACCGCGTCCTGGCCGAACATGGGTTCAGACATCTGCGCCACCGCCTCGGGCAGGCGCGGCAACACTTCGGCATTGGGGATGTGGTATTTCTTGTGCTGCGTTTGATAGCGCGCCACTACCTGGTCCGAGTATTCAAACTCGCTGCCCTTCTCCTCGGGCTGATCTTCAAAGCCGATGGAAAAAGTGCGCAGATCATGTACCCCGGCCTCGTCCAGTAACGCCACCAGCAAACTGGAATCGAGTCCGCCCGAGAGCAGCACGCCCACCGGAACATCGGCCACATCCAGGCGCTTGCGCACTGCATCACGCAGGGCATCGTGAATCACCTCGGCCCATTCACTTTCTGTTTTCGGCTGATCGGGACGCTGTGCCTTGAGGTGCCAGTAACGCCGTTCGCGGCACTGTCCATCGGCACCCAGGGTGAGGCTGGTACCCGGCACGACCTTGCGGATACCTTTTAATATGGTATGCGGCGCCGGGACCACACCATGCAGGGTGAACTGGTGATGCAGGGCCACCGGATCGACGTCGGTATTCACGCCGCCCGCGGCCAGCAGCGCCTGAATGTTTGAAGCGAACAGCATTCGATTGTCGTCGAGCGAGTAATACAGCGGCTTGATGCCCATGCGATCGCGGGCCAGAAACAGGGACTGCCTGTTCAAATCCCAGATGGCAAAGGCGAACATGCCGTGCAGGTGTTCGGGACACTGTTCGCCCCACTTGTGATACGCCTTGAGAATGACTTCAGAATCGCCATCCGAATTGAAACTGTAACCCTCGGCAATGAACTGCGCGCGCAGTTCGCGATAGTTGTAAATCGCGCCGTTGAACACCAGCACCAGGCCGAGCTGCTCGTCGAGCATGGGCTGGTTGGAGCGTTCGGAGAGATCGATGATCGACAGCCGCCGGTGACCGAGGGCGATCTGATCACGCTGCCAGTGGTCCTCGAAGTCCGGACCACGCCGGGCCAGGGCCGGCAACATTCGCTTTACCGCATCGATCTTCGCCGATGATCCATCGAGCCTTAACTCACCGCAAATACCGCACATATTATTCTGTTCCCGACCGGGTCACTTTACCGTATCCGCCACCACCGGGGGTTTCGATGGTCAGGATGTCACCGCTCTTCACGTTCAGGTTTACCTTACCCGGCACCGGTTCGCCATTGAGACGATTGTTGCCCGGTTGACCTGGCTCACCACCTGCCAACCCCCAGGGTGCATGGGTGCGCCGCTCGGTCAGGAGGGTCACCGAGGCGGGACCGAGAAATTCGAACTCGCGAACCAGCCCGTCACCGCCCGGGTAAAGTCCCTCACCGCCGGAACCGTCGCGCAGGGCATAGCGGCGCAAGCGCAACGGATAGTTCGATTCAAGTACCTCAAGCGGTGTGTTGCGGGTGTTGGTCATGTGGGTCTGTACTCCGCTGATTCCGCCGCCGTGACGACCAGCCCCCATACCGCCGCCGATGGTCTCGTAATAATCCCAGCCCCGTACCCCGTCACCAGCATATCCCATAGCCAGGTTGTTCATGCTGCCGTGGCTGGCGGCCGGGATTCGCTCCGGCATGGCCTGCGCCAGTGCACCCATGACCGTATCGACGATTCGGCTGCTGGTCTCCACATTGCCGGCCGCAACGGCCGCCGGACGCCGGGCGTTAACCAGGCAACCCTCCGCTGCGTGCAGCGCGATCGGCCGAAAGCTGCCGGCACAGGCCGGGGTCTGGTCCGGCATCAGGCATCGAAACACGTAGTAGACCGCAGCGGCGGCCACCGACAGCGGGCAGTTGACGTTGCCGGGCGTCTGGGGCGCGGTGCCGGTGAAGTCGACACTGACATTTCCGGCACGTACTCGCAGTTTGACGGTAATGACCAGGTCAGTATGGCCGAGGCCATCATCGTCCATATAGTCAGTAAAGTGATATTCGCCATCGGGAATAACGGCCAGGGCATCCTTCGCCAGCCGCTCGGCATAATCATTGAGCTCGGCCAGCCCCGCGACGAAAGCCGCGCGAGCGTATTGTTCGACCAGTTCTGTCAGCCGCGCGAGACCGGCCCGGTTGGCGCTGATCTGGGCGGCAAAATCGCCCCGCCCGGCGGTGCCGCTGCGTACCTGCGCGACGATGCTGTCGAGAAGATCGTTTTGCAGTTGCCCGCCACTCACCAGTTTGGTCGGTGCCAGCACCAGCCCTTCTTCATCCAGCGAGCGGGAGATCGGCATCGAACCGGGAGATTCGGCGCCGATGTCGGCATGATGAGCGCGGTTGGCGACAAATGCCAGGCAGTCACCGTCGATAAACAGTGGCGCGATGACCGTAACATCCGGCAGGTGGGTGCCGCCCAGGTAGGGATCATTGACGATCACCATGTCGCCCGGCTGCCAGTCGATTTGGCGCACGATGTCGGCCATGGCATAGGCCATGCTGCCCAGGTGCACCGGAATGTGCGCCGCCTGGGCACAGAGTTGCCCGGCCGCGTCAAAGATGGCACAGGAGAAATCCAGCCGGTCACGAATGTTGGGAGAGAAGGCCGCGCGCTGCAGCACGGCACCCATTTCGTCGCTGACCGCATTAAGTCGGCTGGAAAAAATACTCAGGTCGACAGGATCCATAAAACCCACTAGGCTACTCCGCAAGTCGGCGAGTGTAGCATTCCCCGTAGCTACGGCACATGCGCGGGGGTGACCGCCAACTCAATACTATAGTAAAATACTCAAAATTAAGCTTCGCAGAACAATCATTAACAAACTCTAACTGCAGAGGGGAAGAAGACATTATGAATCCACTCAAGTCGATTACCGGAACAATCATTTCCGGCATCATTCTCGCGATCATCATCGTTTTCCTGCTCGGCCGTAACGGCGCCGTGAATCCATGGGAATTCTGGGTATGGGTGCATGTCCTGGTCGGGATTACCTGGATTGGTCTGCTCTACTACTTCAACTTCGTCCAGGTACCGGCACAGGCTGATGCTATGGCCGACTCTGATGGCCCCGGACCGGCCGCGATCGGCAAGTATGTCGCGCCGCGTGCCCTGCTCTGGTTCCGCTGGGCGGCAGTTGCCACCTGGCTCACCGGTGCCCTGGCACTGGAAGCGATGCATACTGCTGACGGTTCCGGCTTCGTTGCCGCGTTCACCTTCCAGCAGGGTTACCAGGTCATCGGCATGGGCGCCTGGCTGGGTACCATCATGCTGTTCAACGTCTGGGTCCTGATCTGGCCGAACCAGAAGAAGGTTCTGGGTATGGTGGAAGCATCCGACGCCGAGAAGGCCAAGGCCAAGACCGTCGCGCTGCTGGCTTCACGCACCAACACCCTGCTGTCGATCCCGATGATCCTCGGCATGACTGCCCAGGCTCACGGACTGCCGTTCTAAACAACGGTCAGGGCTATTTGACCTGCATTAAACCCGGCCTTCGGCCGGGTTTTTTGTTTGACTTCGTCCCAACTGGCACTAGAATTAACGGTTTCCGGCAGTCCGCACAGGGCTGCCGTTTTATTTTCAACGGTGAGTTTTGAAAAACAATGACTGACCACCTGATGCACAATTACGCACCGCTGCCCGTCACCTTTGTTCGGGGTGAAGGCGTCTGGCTGTGGGACAACCACGACCGGCCTTATCTGGATGCGCTCAGTGGTGTGGCGGTGTGCGGCCTTGGCCATGCGCACCCGGCGGTGGCGAAAGCGGTCGCCGAACAGGCCAGGACCCTGATACATACCTCCAACTGGTATCACATTGCCAAGCAGGAAGAGCTGGCCGCCCGGCTGTGCGCCCTGTCCGGCATGGACAACGCGTTTTTCTGCAACTCCGGCGCCGAGGCCAACGAGGCCGCGATCAAGCTGGCGCGGTTGAAGGGCCGGCAGAAGCAAATCGGCGATCCGACGATCGTCGTGATGGACGGCAGTTTTCACGGCCGGACCATGGCCACCCTTACCGCAACCGGTAACCCGAAAGTCCAGGCCGGCTTTGAACCGCTGGTGCCCGGTTTTGTGCATGTTCCCTATAACGATATTGCAGCGGTCCGCGAACTCGCCAAGCAACACGACAACATCGTCGCCGTCATGGTCGAACCGGTGACCGGGGAAGGCGGTATTCGCATTCCCGCGGATGATTACCTGGCCAACCTGCGCAAGCTGTGCGACGAACAGGACTGGCTGCTGATTGCCGATGAAATTCAGAGTGGAATGGGCCGCACGGGTCAATGGTTTGCGTATCAACATGCGGATATTCGCCCGGATGTCATAACCCTGGCCAAGGGGCTTGGCAACGGCGTGCCGATTGGCGCCTGCCTGGCACGCGGCAAGGCTGCCGAACTGTTCCAGCCCGGTCAGCATGGCAGCACCTACGGCGGCAACCCGCTGGTCTGCGCCGCGGCCCTGGCAGTGATCGACACACTGGAAAAGGAGCACCTGATTGCCCGGGCCGGCTGGCTGGGTCAACACATGCTCAACGGCTTGCACGAATCGCTCTCTCACCTGCCGGGCGTAGTTGAATGCCGGGGCAAGGGACTGATGCTGGCGGTAGAACTTGATCGTCCCTGCGGTGAACTGATGCACAAGGCCCTGGACAAGGGGCTGTTAATCAATGTGACCGCCGGCAATACCGTACGCCTGTTGCCACCGCTGGTTCTGAGTGATGAAGAGGCCGAACAGATTGTGAATGGCGTGATCGAACTGGTCCAGGCATTCCTGGCCGGCTGATTACACCGCAAGAGGATTTCTGACATGGCGAAACATTTTCTAACCCTGCTGGATTTCGAAGCGCATGTACTGGAACAGCTCATCGATCGCGCGATCGAGTTGAAACAGATGCAACATCGCGGCGCGATCTATGAACCGCTGAAGAACAAAGTGCTGGGAATGATCTTCGATAAATCCTCAACCCGCACCCGGGTCTCGTTTGAAACCGGTATGGTCCAGTTCGGTGGTCATGCGATCTTCCTGTCGCCGCGCGATACCCAGCTGGGTCGTGGCGAACCGGTGGAAGACAGCGCGCGGGTGCTGTCGCGCATGGTGGACATTATCCTGATTCGGACTTTTGCCCACGATACCGTGCAACGTTTTGCCGAGTATTCACAGGTGCCGGTAATCAATGCGCTGACCGATCTGTACCATCCCTGCCAGTTGCTGGCTGACATGCAGACCTATCGTGAACACCGCGGAGCCATCAAGGGCAAGACCGTGGCCTGGATCGGTGATGGCAACAACATGTGCCATTCCTATATCAATGCCGCACGCCA
>JASFNY010000134.1:0-5688 GCA_050116795.1 Thiohalophilus sp. | reverse complement strand
AATATTGTCGATGCCCAGTTTGAAGGAAAGATCGTAAAAATAAACGTCGCATGATTCAGTGATGGCCTTGCTCAAATCGGTTTTTCCATGACCATACTCTTTCCAGTCACGGTAACGGCGATCGTCCCCTTCCAGTTTATACCAGCCCCGGCAATTGACTTCATGTTCTGCGTCCATCGTGTCGGTTTCCAGGCTGGCGAGTCCCAGAAACGGCTTGATAGTTGAGCCAGGTGGATATTGACCTCGCAAGGCACGGTTGAACAACGGACGAGACGGATCCGAGGTCAGTTTGCGGTAAGTCGCCGAATCAATACCGTTTACAAACAGGTTCGGGTCATAGGTCGGCATACTGACCAGTGCCAGAACTGCGCCATTTCTCGGGTCCATGGCGACCAGTGCACCGTTTTCCTCACCGAAACTTTTTTCGGCAACTTCCTGCAGCCGTACATCGAGGTTCAGGTAGAGGTTTTTACCGGGTTTGGGAAGTGCGCGTTCCAACACACGCAGGATGCGCCCCTGGGCATTGGTTTCAACCCGTTGATAACCGACCTCCCCATGCAGCTGCTTTTCGTAAGATTTTTCTATACCGACTTTACCGATATGCGTAGTGGCACTGTAGTTGGCGGTATCTATGTCATCGAGTTCATTTTCACTGATCCGCCCCACGTAGCCAATGGCGTGTGAGGCAAGTTTACCCAGAGGGTAATGGCGAGTCAGTTCGGCCCTGATTTCCACCCCGGGCAGTCGGTACTGATTCACAGCAATACGGGCCACTTCCTCCTCGGTGAGTCGAAAGCGCAAAGGGATACCTTCGAAACGGCGTTTCTGGCGGCGATAACGATGGAACCGATCAATGTCTTCATCGCTCAGCTGTATATAGTTTCGCAATGTTTCCAATGTGGCGTTGAGATCCGGAATGTGTTCCGGTACCAGTGTCAAGTTGAAGCTGGGTTGGTTCTGGGCGAGTACGATTCCATTCCGGTCGTAGATCAATCCCCTTGTGGGTGGAATGGGTAGCAGGTTGACCCGGTTGTTTTCTGAGAGAGTGGAGTAATGGGCCTGGTTGAGAACCTGAAGATAAAACAATCGGCCTATCAGTATCAGGGTCAGCAGGGCGACACCGATTCCGGTAACCAGCAGGCGACGACTGAAAAGTGCCGTCTCACGCAGATTGTCTTTGAGATCAGAATGGATGTTACGCGGCATCGGAATATTTAGCTGATTTGATAACGGCGTCGAACCTGTCGCAGTACGAGGAAGACCGGTGGCCAGAAGATCATCGTGCTGGTTGCCGGAATCAGCATTTTCCAGAATTCGGGCAGTTCGCCGGTCAGTCCCTTGATCCAGAAGACCAGGATATATTGCAGGATCACCAGCAGGGCAATGGCCAGGGCCTGTTGCCATATTGGAAAATTCCGCAGACGTTGATGCAGATTGATGATGATAAACGCGATCAGTGCCAGCGTCAGGGCATACTGACCCAGCAATGCATCCCGTACCACATCAAGCAATAATCCGACTATCCAGGCAATACCCACACCCACACGGTCGGGCAGGGCCATAACCCAGTACACCAGGACCATGATGATCCATTCCGGTCGAACAAGTTCCAGTGCATCCGGAAGCGGCATGATGGTCAATCCCAGCGCCACTATGAATGTAACCAGTATTACCCCTCCGCCGCCGTGTATCGAGCGTCTCATTGTTCACCGCTCCGGGTATGCACCTGGCAGGGGTTTTCCATCGTTGGCAGATTTGCCTGCGTAGGCCAGACCAGCAGAACTTCACGACTGCGTTGCAAGCGTGCTACCGGTTCGGCGATCACTTCGGCAAATGGCAGGCGGGGATTGGTGATCACATCTTTGACTGTTGCAACGGGATAACCGGCAGGATAAACACAACCCAACCCCGAGCTGACCAGGAGATCACCGCGCTGTATGTCGGCGTTGTTGGGTAGATGTTGCAATTCCAGTGTTCCTTCGCCGGTGCCAACTGCAATTGCTCGCAGGCCATTACGGTTTACCTGTACCGGTACAGAATGGTTGGGATCGGTAATCAATAATGCGGTGCTGGAAAATGGCGTGACATGCGTCAGTTTGCCCATAACACCCTGGGCATCAACGACCGGTTGCCCGATATACAGTTTGTCATTGTTGCTGCCCTTGTTGATGACGATTTGCTTTTTATAAGGATCCAGATCAACAGCCAGCAGTTCAGCAATAAGGATTCGCTCTCCGGCACGCTTGGAGGATTGCAAAAGTTCACGCAGGTGAACATTTTCTGATTCGATAAAAGTGAGTTTTTGAAGCTGGGCCTTGAGCAACCGGTTCTGGGTGCGCAACTCCTCGTTACTTTTTAACAGCGTATCGCGGCTGACAAAAGTTTCCGAGGCCCAGCCCATAAAGTCGGCGGGAATGTTAACCACGTATTGCAGGGGATAGACGACTACTGCCAGACCGGAACGCAGGGTATGGATGTAGTTAGTGCGTTGATCCACGGTCATCAAGGTTACTGAAATAATAATCAGCAACAGCAAGCGGATCGTGGTTGACGGACCTTGTACGAATAAAAGTTTAACGGCCAGGCTCCCTGACAGAATTCAGTGTGTCGGACAGGAATAGATTACCGGATTTTACCCGGCAGTGTGAATCTGCCGGGTAGGATGACCGGCGACGGCCGGTCGACCCGATTTATAGTTATTCTACGGTAAACAGGTCGCCGCCGTGTTCGTCGATCATCTCCAGGGCCCGGCCACCGCCGCGGGCGACACAGGTCAGGGGATCTTCGGCGATAATCACAGGCAGGCCGGTTTCTTCCATCAGCAGGCGGTCCAGATCATTCAGCAGGGCGCCACCACCGGTCAGGACCATACCACGCTCGGCGATATCCGAGGCCAGTTCAGGCGGAGTCTGTTCGAGCGCGGTCTTGACTGCACTGACAATCCCGGACAGCGGTTCCTGCAGGGCTTCCAGAATCTCGTTGCTGTTCAGCGTAAAGGTACGCGGGACACCCTCGGCCAGGTTTCGGCCCCGCACTTCCAGTTCCCGAACTTCGTGCCCGGGATAGGCGGTTCCGATTTCGTGTTTGATGCGTTCTGCGGTGGACTCACCGATCAGGCTGCCATAATTGCGACGTACATAGTTGATAATGGCTTCGTCAAACCGGTCGCCACCGATTCGTACCGAGGCGGAATAGACAATCCCGCTAAGTGAAATGACTGCAACTTCGGTGGTGCCACCGCCAACGTCTACGACCATGGAGCCGCTGGCATCGGAAATCGGCATTCCGGCACCAATGGCGGCTGCCATCGGTTCCTCGATCAGGTACACGTCTCTCGCACCGGCACCTGCAGCTGATTCACGAATCGCACGCCGTTCAACCTGGGTGGAACCGCAGGGGACGCAAATCAGTACCCGGGGGCTGGGACGGAAGAAACGCGCTTCATGCACTTTGCGTATAAAGTGCTGGAGCATCTTTTCGGTTACGGTGAAATCGGCGATCACCCCGTCTTTCATGGGACGCACCGCGACGATATTTCCCGGGGTACGGCCCAGCATCCGCTTGGCTTCTGCACCAACGGCCGCGATGGACTTGGGCCCGCCCGGTCCGCGTTCCTGACGGATCGCCACAACTGACGGCTCATTGAGTACAATACCCTGACCACGCACGTAGATCAGGGTGTTTGCGGTACCCAGGTCGATGGAAATATCGTTGGAGAAAAGTCCCCGTAAACTGTCAAACATGTTTGTAATCTTTATAAGAAGTGGGATGAGTCAGTATAAACGGGTAATGTAATCAAATAGAAGGGCTTTGGGCAAGCAATCATCTGTGGTAACGTTGCCAATTTGCCTAGCCCATCACAACCGGCCCTACGCCGGGTGAATCGTGTACCCGAGGGAACCCCATGTCACTGGACAAATCAGACGTCGAGAAGATCGCGCATCTGGCCCGGCTGGCCATAGATGAGGCGGACATACCCGGCTATGCCGAGAACCTGTCGAACATCCTTGAGATGGTCGAACAGATGAATGCGGTCGATACCAGCGACGTGACACCCATGGCTCACCCGCTCGATGCCGTCCAGCCCCTGCGCGAGGATCGTGTCACCGAATCCGATCAGCGGGCGCATTTTCAGGCCCAGGCGCCAAGCGTGGAAGACGGCCTGTACCTGGTTCCCCGGGTGGTCGAATAAATCACCGGGCAACCGGAATTTCCAGAATTATCAAGTCAGACAGAATTACAGAGAGACGGCATGCACGACAAAACGCTTTCGGAATTGGCCCGGGACCTGGACAGTGGTGCCTGTTCCAGTGAGGAACTGACCCGCCATTATCTCGAGCGCATCGCCGCGCTGGACCCGCAAATCAACAGTTACATCACCGTTGCCGGCGATCAGGCCCTGGCCCAGGCAAAGGCGGCCGATCAGCGTCGCGCTGACGGACAGGCCGGACCGCTGACCGGCGTACCCCTGGCACACAAGGACATCTTCTGCACCAACGGCATCAGGACCAGTTGTGGTTCGAAAATGCTGGACAACTTTATCGCCCCCTACGATGCCACGGTGGTGGAGCGCATGAACCAGGCCGGCCTGGTGACCCTGGGCAAGACCAACATGGACGAGTTCGCGATGGGCTCCTCCAACGAAACCAGCTACTACGGCCCGGTCAAAAATCCCTGGAATACCGATACCGTGCCCGGCGGTTCTTCCGGCGGTTCGGCGGCGGCGGTCGCGGCGGGGCTGGCACCGGCGGCCACCGGTACTGATACCGGCGGCTCGATTCGTCAACCTGCCGCCTTGTGCGGTGTCACCGGCCTCAAGCCCACCTACGGACGGGTATCCCGTTACGGCATGATCGCCTTTGCGTCCAGCCTGGATCAGGCCGGACCCATCACTCGCACGGCCGAGGACGCGGCGTTACTGATGAACGTGATGGCCGGTCATGATGAACGCGACTCCACCAGTCTCGACAAACCGGTACCCGATTACACGGCCGAACTTGGTAATGAACTCAAGGGGCTGAAGATCGGTTTGATCAAGGAACATTTCGAGAAGGGCCTGGACAGCAATGTCGGCCAGCTGATCGAGGCGGCGCTGGATGAATACAGAAAGCTGGGTGCCGAGGTAGT
The DNA here is from genome assembly GCA_050116795.1 of Thiohalophilus sp. Taxonomy (GTDB): domain Bacteria; phylum Pseudomonadota; class Gammaproteobacteria; order UBA6429; family Thiohalophilaceae; genus Thiohalophilus. Next base: position 561 of record JASFNY010000134.1, on the reverse strand, counting down.
CGAAATCAGCCTGCCGAACACCCATCTGTCGGTGCCGGCCTACTACGTGGTGGCCCCGGCCGAATGTTCTTCGAACCTGTCACGCTTTGATGGTGTGCGTTTCGGTTATCGCTGCGAGGACCCGCAGGACCTGGAGGATCTCTACAAGCGTAGTCGGGGCGATGCCTTTGGTTCGGAGGTCAAACGCCGCATCATGGTCGGCACTTACGCCCTGTCGGCCGGTTACTACGACGCTTATTATATTAAGGCCCAGCAGGCGCGGCGGCTGATTCGGGACGATTTCGTTCAGGCGTTCGAGTCGGTGGATGTGATCATGGGACCTACCTCACCGGGCCCGGCTTTCAAACTTGGTGAGAAAGCCGACGATCCGATTACTATGTACCTGTCGGACATCTACACCATCGCCGCCAACCTGGCGGGTCTGCCGGCAATGTCGGTTCCGGCCGGTTTCGTGAATGACCTGCCGGTCGGTCTGCAGATCATCGGCAATTATTTTGATGAAGCGCGTCTGCTGAATGTGGCACATCGCTACCAGCAGGTCAGCGACTGGCACACCCGCGC
>JASFNY010000133.1:0-5689 GCA_050116795.1 Thiohalophilus sp. | reverse complement strand
TTCACATTACCACCGAAACGGCCAATCTGGCGCGGACCCTGAAGGCGGCTGGGGCTGATTTGCAGCTTTGTGCCAGCAATCCACTCAGCACCCAGGATGATGTGGCGGCGGCACTTGTGGAGGTGTACGGGATTCCGGTCTTTGCCCGGCGTGGTGAGTCGACCGACGTTTACTATCAGCATATTCGCTCGGTACTGGATCATCATCCCATGATAACCCTGGATGACGGGGCGGACCTGATTAGCGAATTGCACAAGGAACGGACCGATCTTCTGCCGGAGGTGATCGGTGGTACGGAGGAGACCACCACCGGGGTTATTCGATTACGGGCCATGGCTGCTGCCGGCGCCCTCAAGGTCCCGGTGCTGGCGGTCAACGATGCCATGACCAAGCATCTGTTCGACAACCGTTATGGCACCGGACAAAGCGCGCTGGACGGGATCATTCGTGCGACCAACATCCTGCTGGCCGGCAAGAATTTTACCGTGTGTGGCTACGGTTGGTGCGGGCGTGGCGTTGCCCGGCGTGCCGCGGGACACGGTGCTCACGTGATCGTCTGCGAGGTGGAACCATTACGTGCCCTGGAGGCGGTGATGGATGGGTACCAGGTCATGCCATTACATGAAGCAGCCGCGCGATCTGATTTCATGTTGACCGTGACCGGCGACAAGCACGTCATCGATCGATCGCATTTCGAGGTAATGAAAGACGGCTGCGTGATTGCCAATGCCGGCCATTTCAATGTTGAAATCAATCTGCCCGAACTGGAAGCCATGAGTCGCGAGAAGCGGCAGCCGCGCGAACATGTGCAGGAATACATTCTGCAGGACGGTCGCCGGATTCGATTACTGGCGGAGGGTCGACTGGTCAACCTGGCTGCTGCCGAAGGCCATCCTTCGGCGGTAATGGACATGAGTTTTGCCAACCAGGTGTTGGGGGTGATTCATCTCGCGGAACAACACGGGCAACTCGCTCCCGGGGTCCATTCTGTTCCGATGGGGATCGATCAGGAAGTTGCCAGGCTCAAGCTGGCTGCAATGGACGTCCATATCGATACATTGACCGACGTTCAGCATGCCTATCTTACCAGCTGGCAGGAAGGTACCTGAGGTCGTCGCGTGTTACCGGAGCAACAGGAGATGCTTGACGTTATTCGGGACGAGGCCCGTTATACGGGTGAGATGACCGGACGTAAGAAATTCAGTGATGCGGTGATGCAGGCCATGGCCACGGTGGACCGCGCCGAGTTTGTGCCGGCGCGATACCGTGATCGCGCCTATGCCGATGGTCCGTTACCGATCGGCTACGGCCAGACAATTTCGCAACCCTACATCGTTGCCTTGATGAGTGATCTGCTGGAGTTGGAGCCGGAGAGCGTGGTGCTGGAAGTAGGCACCGGTTCGGGATACCAGGCAGCGATTCTCGCGCAACTGGCCAGGCAGGTTTACAGCCTGGAGCGGGTACAGGAGCTGGCCGAGGAAGCTCAGCAACGTTTTACCCGACTGGGCTACGATAACATCGAGGTGCGTCATGCCAACGGCTATTATGGTTGGCAAGAGAAGGGGCCGTTTGATGGCATCATCGTTACGGCTGCGGCCAGCGAGATTCCTCCGGCACTGGTGGAACAGCTCAAACCGGGTGGACGGCTGGTTATACCGGTGGGACCGGCCTACGGTTACCAGGAGCTGATCAGTCTCACCCGCGACGCCCAAGGCAACGTCAACAAGCGCAATATCCTGGGAGTGGCTTTCGTGCCACTGATTAATGAGAAGAACGACGATCCATAGTGTGTGGAAAGGTGCGATTTCGCGATTATTCAGGCAAAACGGCGTTGCAAATAATCGATGATCTCGTTTGATTCATACAACCAGCGCTCTTTGCCGTCCTCTTCGTTTATGCGCAGGCAAGGGACTTTGATCTGGCCACCACCTTCGAGCAGCGCGGTACGATGGACCGGATCATTTCGGGCATCACGCAGCTCGATGTTCAATGACAGGCGTTTTATAGTCCGACGCACCTTGATACAAAACGGACAGGTACGAAACTGGTACAGTGCCAGTTGCCGGGTCTGCATATCAATGGCTTCCTGCTGTTCCGGAGCACGCTGGATACCACGCGGCGTGGTCAGGACTTCATACAACAGCATGAAGGGGCCCATAATGAGCCGCACGGTCCTGAAAAAATAACGAATCAACCATTTCATGTTTAAGGTTTTTTTGATTTATTAGTAGACGGAGTAGGATAACAAAGTTTGTCAGGATGTGCCGCCAATCAGGCGATCTGTTTCCAGTAACGATACTGATAATTTCGATCATCTTTTGTATCAAGTAACTGCATGCCGTTGGCGGTGAAGAAATTGCCGGCGTTGCTCTGGGCGCGAACCAGTAAACCATCGAGTCCCTGTTGGCTAACCTGCTGTTCCGCGCGATTCAGCAGTTGTGTGCCCACGCCTCGATGCTGATAGTCGGGATGTACATACAGTCCATGCAGTAACAGGCCCTGTTTCTTTTCCGGCAGTTCCTTTTTGTCGGCTGCCTCGATAGCCGCAACCCCGATGATCTCGTGGTCAGATTCTGCCACGCAAAACTGAAGATGTTCGAGATCGTGCTGATCATAACGATAACTGGGCAGGGCCAGGCGCTTGACCCTCTCTGGCAGATCCCAGTTCATGATGGCGGCTTCGATGACGGCATTGATAGCAGTCAGGTCATCAGCCGTTGCGGATCGCATGGTGATATCACTGGATGAGCTCATCTTTATGTCAGGGAGGAGATTTCTCAGTTGAGCGACTCACGTGACTGATAGCTACCACCTTTGAAATCACTGAAGTAGTTTTCCAGTGCCGGATGCTGAATGGGATCGCCACTGTTATCGGTTTCCAGGTGGCGTTCAGCTACGTAGGTCATATGGTTGCCGTTATCGACCAGCACGTGATACCAGGGCTGGTCCTTGGGTGGGCGGCTGCGCGCGACCTGCTCATACCATTCGTCACTGCCTTCAAAAACAGGATCCACGTCCACAATAACGCCACGGTAGTCGAATTTCATATGATGAACCACCTGACCGATGCTAAAGCGTGCCTGGCTTGCCATGGGACCTCCTGGAATATATTCCGGAACCGCTTGAAAAAACAGCGGTCGTTTGTCTGTGTATTGCGGGTAGTACTCTAACATTGCAGAGCGAAGCTTTCAGCATTCCAACAGGGTGGTGCGCGTGGAACACCGATAAAGGGTATCAGATTGGCTTCAGCCAAAGCCGACAAGATGACGTATCAATCCGAGCAGAACGGCGATAAACGGATTGAGAAACTTCCATAACACGCCGGTTAGCAACAATACCAGCAGGATGGGAATGCCAAAGGGTTCAACCCGAGCAAATGCCGCTCCCGCGCGGGGAGGTAACAGGCTGGTCGCAATGCGTCCACCGTCGGTGGGTGGCAAAGGAATCAGGTTGAAGACCATCAGTACAGTGTTAATAAAGATCCCGAACATGCTCATATAGAGCAGCGGCATGGCGATCTGATCGAGCGAACCGGGAAGCAGGGTGGTCAGTCTGCCGATGATGGCCCACCCAATGGCCATAAGAAAGTTGGCACCGGGACCGGCTGCAGCGACCCAGGCACTGTCCCGGCGTGGATGGCGAAGATTACTCCAGTTGACCGGTACCGGCTTTGCCCAGCCAAAGGCAAAGCCCACTGTGAGGATCAATACCAGTGGTACCAGGATGGTTCCGATAGGATCGATATGCTTAAGCGGGTTCAGGGTCAGGCGGCCGAGCATGGCGGCAGTGGGATCGCCCAGGCGGTTGGCCATCCAGCCATGGGCGACTTCATGGACGACGATGCCAAACAACGTTGGCAATATCGCAATCGCGATGATCTGGGCGGTGCTGAGTTCATTTCCAAACATGCTTTGATGTTGCTTTGGTAGTGATGAATTGTATGAGGTAGTTTACTCCATTATGAGGCTACAACGCCCAACAATTCTGACATGGCCACCAGACTGCTACTGGCCGGATTGGGCCTACGAATGGGACTTTCCGGTGGATTCCTGCTGGATCTGATTGCGGTATTTGCGGGTCAGTTCCAGGAAGCGCGGCGTAGGGCCGACATCCTCATATATCGGATCGCCATATTCGTCCTCACTGACCACCTTGTTACCCGGCACATAAGGCAATGCGGCTTCGAGTTCGTCCAATGCTGTGCTGATCAAATCCAGTAACAGTTGTTCGCGTGTACGTCCAGGATACATGTCCTGCAGGGCAAGCAGTCGTGCGGCCTGTTCCAGTGGCAGTTCTATCGAGGTGTGAATGACCGGCTCTTCATGCCGTGCAGTGCCGGCCCACTTGTCCAGTAGTTGTTGTATCTGCATAGCTACTCCTGTTCGTGCAGGTGTATTCTTAAAGAAAGCATAGATGATTCCTGGATGTCCGGCATGTTTTTAAAACCACAGTGACATTAGCAGTTATTATTTCCGTTTGTTAAACTTGAATTGATAGCAACGAGCAAAATCTGCCGGCACGAACATGCAGGAACTCCTTGTCTAATGCATAGGGACTGGTAGAGTTGGTTTCAATGCCTGCGGTGGATAATCCGGGTGGAAACTTCTGAACGGTTAAAAGTTATAAAGGACGATTTGTGACCTTTATCGATGTATTTAACGGAGATGCGGACGGCATCTGTGCCCTGCATCAATTGAGGTTGGCCGAACCGCATGACAGCCAGCTTGTAACCGGCGTAAAGCGCGATATCAGCCTGCTGAAAAAAGTCCAGGCCGGCGCGGGCGATCTTATCACGGTGCTGGATATCTCGCTGGACAAGAATCGCGATGACCTGGTGCGGTTGCTCGACAGCGGTGCGCGGGTGCGCTATTTCGATCACCATTATGCCGGCGAGATACCACAACATCCCTCGCTGGAAGTGCATATTGACACCGATCCCAATATTTGTAGCAGCCTGCTGGTTAGCCGATCACTGAACGATGCTTACCTGCCCTGGGCCGTTACAGCCGCTTTTGGCGATAACCTGTTTGAGTCCGCCTACCATGCAGCGGAACCCTTGAAGCTATCCGCGAATCAACTTGAACAACTGAAGACCCTGGGGCTGTGCCTGAACTACAATGGCTATGGCTCAAGCCTGGAGGATTTGATTTATCCGCCGGCCGAACTGTACAAACTGCTCGTTCCTTATGTTGATCCTTTCAGTTTCATCCATGAAGCACCGGGTTATGCCCGTTTACTGGAAGGCTACCAGCAGGATTTTGAACAGGTCGCCACGCTTGCACCGGATTTTGTTGACCAGGGACATGCCGTGTATGTGTTGCCCGATGCCCGCTGGGCACGGCGTGTCGGTGGTGTGTATGCCAATCAACTGGCACAGGCGCATCCACAGCGCGCACATGCCATGTTGACCATGCGTGCAGATGGCGGATACATGGTGAGTGTTCGTGCGCCATTGAACAACAAACGTGGTGCCGATAGTTTGTGCCGCCAATTTGATACCGGTGGTGGTCGAGAGGCGGCCGCCGGTATTAACCATTTGCCGGCACGGGACTATGATCGATTTGTCGCTGCCTTCAAGGCGGCCTTTTAACGTATGGCCCTGCATTCTGCCAGGAGGAGATAGTTGAATATAGTTCTTACCGCCCAGCAAGCACTGTCTCCCGCCAGCGGACCAGTGGAGATGGTCGAG
>JASFNY010000132.1:0-5693 GCA_050116795.1 Thiohalophilus sp. | reverse complement strand
ATAAACGAAAGCTAGGGCGGGTTAGTCTGGATTTATGCAACCCTGATTAGTAATCATTAATATAATGCCAGAAATCGACTTAAGATTAAAGGCCAGCACCCCTATTAAACTGGGCGTATTAACATCAATTAATGATTGTATAAATAGTTACTTATACTGAGAGATATAAATAATTTTCTATCAATCGCCGCAAAATATGCACAATTTCCCGGGAAATCAGCACTTTTTTAACTTTATGTGACAGTAGTCATTCAATAAATCTGGCGAAAACACTGGAGTTTTTCGCTCAACACGGTAAGATATAGGCATTACACAAACACGGGTCCTCATCCCGTCAGTGAATACTTTAGCAAGTTTCTGTCGGTGACTATCAAAAGTTGTTCGCGCTTACGCGCAAACACGCTCAATCTGACGAGCCTGACTCGTATCCTTGGTTCAGGACAGTGATCCTGATACAGCTTGAATAAACAATTGCCCTTGCTTCAAACGCGGCAACCGGGTTTACAGGATACGCGTGATAATCGTCTGGCTCATGAGGGGCCCGTTTTCTCTGAATCTGATTTAGCAAGATAAGGAAAACGACGTGACCCAAGAAAATAAAGCACAAGGTTTTGGTGAAAATCCCCTGGAGGTCCGGGACACGGATCACTATGTGGATGAATATGTCTCAGGCTTCGTCGACAAGTGGGATGAATTGATCGATTGGGACGGTCGTGCCAACAGCGAAGGCGATTTCTTCATTCGCTTGTTGCAGGAGCACGGCGCCAAGAAGGTGCTGGATGTTGCATCCGGTACCGGCTTCCATTCCGTACGCCTGTTGGAAAACGGCTTCGAGGTGACCAGTGCCGACGGTAGCCCGGAAATGCTGGCCAAGGCCTTTGAAAATGGCAAGAAACGTGGTCATATTTTACGTACCGTACATGCCGACTGGCGCTTTCTGAACAAGTCAGTCCATGACCTGTATGATGCGGTCATCTGCCTGGGCAATTCTTTCACCCATCTGCATTCCGATAATGACCGCCGCAAGGCCCTGGCCGAGTTCTATGCCACCCTGCGACATGACGGCATTCTGATCCTCGACCAGCGTAACTACGATGCATTACTCGATCATCAGGTTCAGCCGTCACACAATTTCTACTATTGTGGCGATAACGTGAAAGCCAGCCCGGAACATATCGATGACACCCTGGCGCGCTTCCGCTATGAATTCCCCGACAAATCCACCTATCACCTCAACATGTTCCCGCTACGCAAGGAATATGTACGCAGGTTGATGCGCGAGGTCGGGTTTCAGAAAGTCACCACCTACGGTGATTTCAAGGAAACCTACCGTGAAGCCGAGCCAGACTTCTTCGTCCATGTGGCAGAGAAACGCTATATAGAAGGGGAGAACGAATGAGCACAAGCTATTCCGAAGTCGTAGAAACCGCTCGCGACTATTACAACAGCGATGACGCGGATAACTTCTATTATCACGTCTGGGGCGGTGAAGACATTCATATCGGCATGTACAAGGATGATGTCGAACCGATCCGCGATGCCAGCCGACGTACGGTGGAACATATGGCATCAAAGCTCAAGCTGGATGGCAACAAGAAAGTTCTGGATATCGGCGCCGGTTATGGCGGTGCAGCCCGCTACCTGGCCAAGACTTTTGGTTGCAAGGTAGTGGCGTTGAACCTTAGCGAAAAAGAAAACGAACGTGACCGACAGATGAACAAGGAGCAGGGCCTGGACCACCTGATCGAGGTTGTGGATGCCAGTTTCGAATCCGTGCCGGCCGATGATGACAGCTTTGATGTGGTCTGGTCCCAGGATGCCATCCTGCACAGTGGTGAGCGTGCCAAGGTCATCGCCGAGGTGGCCCGGGTACTGAAGCCAGCTGGCGAATTCATCATGACTGATCCTATGCAGGCAGACGATTGCCCTGAAGGGGTGTTGCAGCCCGTGCTGGACCGCATTCATCTTGATTCACTAGGTTCCATCGGGTTCTACCGCGAAGAGGCAAAGAAAAACGGCATGCAGGAGATTGAGGTCGAGGAATTGACCGATTACCTGGTCAAACACTACAGCCGCGTCCGTCGCGAACTGCAGGAAAATCGGGACACCATTACTGACAAGGTTTCCGATGCCTATATCGATCGCATGATTACCGGCCTGGGACACTGGGTCGACGCCGGCAGCAATGGATACCTGCGCTGGGGCGTTCTGCATTTCCGCAAGAAATAATCCCCTTCAGGGGGAGTTATCCCGCCATAGCTATGACAGGCCCGGCAACGCCGGGCCTGTCATTTTTCACTTTTAGTATCCCCAGACACCCTGCAGCAGCGAGTCGTATGGACGGTAGAGGGCGTTGCTGGCTTTCTCGAAGCCACTGATGTTTACTTTTTGCAGCATGCCCTGTCCCTGCGGGTTGTCGTTTGCTGTTAACAGGGCTTGTTGAATCTTTTGGCGAACGTCTGCTGGAAGGTTGGGCGAAGCCGAGACCGCCAGATGGGGTACCGGCTCCGTGGTGGCCACGGTGTTGACAGTGAGATCTCCGCTGACCAGCGTGGTCGGGACCAGGGCGGCTGTAGCCCGACCGGCCTTGAGTTGTTGCAATGCCTGCTGGAAGTTGGAGACGCTGGTGATGGTCGGCTGGCGCATCTGGTTGGGAAACATCCGCGCCAGCTCCACCCCACTCAGACTGGGAGAGGCGGGAGTGACAACCTTTTTACCGATCAGCTCGTTGGGTTCGAACAGCAGCAGATCCTCGTTGGTAACCAGACTGAAACTGAGGGTATCGAGAATTTTAGCGATAACCTGGTAGTTGGCCTTGGCGACCCGATGGCCCGTGAAATGAGCTGCTTCCAACGCCAGATCGACGTTTTCGCGACGTAGAGCTTCCCAGTAGGCGACGTAGTTGTGTTGCGCCTGAATCTTGAACGTATGACCTGTCTGTGCACTCAGATAATCGGTCAGGGGACGGTAAAAGCTCTCGGTCTGCTCCATGGGCATGGTGGGTTGGACCGCCAGCGTGTACGTCGCTGCGTAGCTCATTTGAAAGCCTGTCAATAACCAGGCGACTATCAGAAAAGGCTTTAATAATAATTTTATGAGGGCCTTTGAGCTCATTTGGGTACCTCCAAACTTCCTATTACTGGAGGACAGGCTCAGCACTGCTGAGGGTTAATACCTATCCGGATACATACATTACCTATAATAGACTATCGGCAGCTCAGGACAGGATTTTAACCCCTGGCATTCAGTATTTTCCTGAATGTATTCCTGCATAAATAAAACTGCAATAAGCGCTAAACTTGTGCCGGGGGTACTCAAGGTTGTCTGGCTATATCCGACAAAAGCAATTAAGAATAGAGTGATTGGATAATAATTAGATAAATCATCGAGAAGGTCTTATGAGCGATTGGGCGACTGCCTGGCTGGAAATGCAGTGCAGTATGATTAGTGGTATTTCACAGGGAGTAATCGCCCTGGGTGTACCTGACCGCGGTCCCTTTCGACCCGTGGCTTTCTGGCCCGCCTCTTCCAGTCTTGAAAATCCCGATCTCGTGTTAATGATCGAGTCTGCTACCTCAGATCGCGAACTGATCATTCAGGAAGCTGTGGCCGAAGAGGCTGCAGACTCTCAACCACGTTTATATATTGCCCGGCCCATTTTTCACAAGGGAAAAGTGGTGGGCGCTTTTGCGATTGAAATGGACAAACCGTCACAGGCGCAGCAACAGGCGATCATTCAGTTGCTGGACTGGGGTGAAACCTGGTTGAAGTTGTTACTTGAAAGAACCTCCCAGCAACAACCCGGTCTCGACAAGAGCGAGTTGGGCCTGGTGATGTCGCTGATCGTTATATCGCTTGAACAAGAAAAATTTCGTGCTGCTGCAACAAGTATTGTCACTGAACTGGCATCCCGCTATCAATGCGAGCGTGTAACAATCGGCTTCAAGGCAGGAAAACATATTCGTGTCGATGCGATGTCGCATAGTGCTGTGTTTGATAAACGCACAAATATGATCCAGAGCATCGGTACGGCAATGGATGAAGCCATGTCAAGTCGGGACAGCATCCTGTTTTCCGCCGACAAACAGGATGACGTGCTTGCTAATCCTGCGCATGCTTATCTTGCCGAGAATTTTCACAGCACAAATATTTTTACCTTGCCTGTTGTAATAAAGGGAGAAATAGTCGGCGCGCTGACGCTGGAACGAACTGATGAGCGACCCTTCGATGAAGAGGCAGTCAAGCTGCTCAAGGAAATTACCGCTTTCATTGGCCCCATTCTTTATATAAAGCATCAGAAAGAGCTAGGCCTGCTAACCCGGTTAAAGGTCTGGTTGCGTCGTCAAATCCATTATTTGTTCGGTCAGGGGCACCCCTATTTCAAGGCAGCAGTAGCAGGCAGTGTTGTATTCATCCTGTTGACTGTTTTTATCAAAGCAGAATACCGGGTAGCTTCCGATGCGACGCTGGAGGGCAGTATTCAGCGGGCGGTAGTGGCACCAATGGATAGTTATATTGCTTCTGCTGATGCGCGTGCCGGAGACGTCGTCGAAAGCGGCCAGGTTCTCGGGACGTTGGAAGACAAGGATTTGAAACTGGAGCAGTTAAGGCTCATTGGGCAGCGTACTCAGCATCAAAAAGAGTATCGTAATGCTCTGGCAACCCGTGATCGTTCCTATGCCAGAGTATTGAGTGCCCGCATTGCACAGACCAATGCCCAGCTCGAACTGTTGCGAGAGCAACTGCAACGTACCCAGCTCAGGGCGCCTATCAGTGGTGTGATCGTGCAGGGGGATTTGAGCCAGTCATTGGGGTCCCCCGTCGAACGTGGCAAGGTGCTGTTTGAAATTGCACCCCTGGAAGAATACCGCATCATCCTTCAGGTCGACGAAAGAGAAATCAATGAAATTAAAGTCGGGCAGGAGGGGAATCTCGCCCTGAGATCCCTGGCGGGTGAAACATTACCGTTCAAGGTCAGTCGAATTACCCCGGTAGCCAGCCAGGAGAGTGGCAGAAATACTTTCCGGGTTGAAGGCAAGCTGAATCAAGCATCCGAGAATTTGCGACCTGGCATGCAGGGTGTTGGCAAGGTCGAGGTGGGGCGTCGCCGGCTGCTCTGGATCTGGACACATACTCTGGTGGACTGGCTGCGCCTGATGCTATGGAGCTGGTGAAGGAGCGGATGGGTCATGGCTGAGGAACTTTTCAACCCGTCATGGTACAGAGTGGCTTCCCTCAAACCACGCGTGCGTAGCCATGTTGGTATTCATCAGCATCAATACCGCGATCAGTTATGGTATGTGATGCAGGATACTGGCTCCGGTCGTCACTATCGTTTCACACCTGCTGCATACAAGCTTATTTCGTTGATGGATGGTCAGCGTAGTGTGCAGGAAATCTGGGATATGACGTTGTCACTGCTGGGTGATGATGCACCAACCCAGGGAGAAGTTATCCAGTTACTGTCACAATTACATGCAGCAGACGCGTTGCAATGTGATATTCCACCAGACAGTGAGGAACTGTTCCGCCGTTACCAGCAAAGTAAGCAGCGCAAATGGAAGCAGCGCATCATGACGCCGCTGGCTGTCCGGTTGCCGTTATTTGATCCATCACCCGTACTGGACCAGAGTATGTCCTGGGTTCGCCCCCTGTTCAGCTGGTGGGCGCTGATAGTCTGGTTGGTGGTGGTT
>JASFNY010000131.1:0-5712 GCA_050116795.1 Thiohalophilus sp. | reverse complement strand
GCCTGCTTGGCCTGCTGAACCTGGCCGCGGCACTTACAGCTTTCTGCCCGGTTTACAAGCTGGCAGACTTCAATACAGAAAAGAACAACAAACACTAAATTATGAATCTCGGTCGCAAGCTTTTTCTCGGATTCATCAGTGCGTCGCTGTTTGGAATCACCCTGTTCGGGTATGTGACTTACCAGTCAACACGCGATGCCCAGCTGGACGAGCTGACGAACTCGACGGAAGCCACCGCCAGGCAACTGGCCGCAATACTCAGCGGGCACGAGCTGAACGACATTCGACAAATTCTTGAGGCCTCGCAAACTCGCCAGAAGCCTCCCGCGTATGAGTTTTTTATCAGTACAGTCGAGGGGAATGTTGTATTCAGCCTGGTCGAGGATACTCCAGGACACGAGAACCTGGTTCAGCAAATTGTATCCAGCGATAATCAGTCCGATCATATCGACTACGATCATCATTACCTGCTCTGGTCCAGGGAAAACATCAGCGACAGTGACTTCACACTTTATTTAATACGTCGCCTTGATAAAAACGACTTTACCTCGTTCCTGCAAAGCTCCGGTATACCGCTGATCATCGCCAGTCTGATTCTAATGTGGCTGGCATTCTGGGGAGCAATGATATTGAAGTCCCTTTACCAGCGTCTCGAGGAGCAACGTGCCGAACTGGAGTATAAGACGCTGCATGACAGTCTCACCGATTTACCCAATCGCAATTCCCTGGTTAAACAGGCGGAATCGCGCCTCAAGCGCCCATTGAAAGAGGGCGAATGCATCGCCTTGCTGATCATCGACATCAAGCGACTCAAGGATATCAATGACACTCTGGGCCATTATGCCGGTGATGCCCTGCTTTGCCTGATTACCGAAAGACTTCGAAGCGTAATACGAAGCGGCGATATTCTGGCACGAATCGTCAGTAATGAATTTGCCGTATTGCTCGACGGTACCTCACAAGACTCGGTACTGGCAGCCACAACCCGAATCCAGGAAACCCTGAATGAGGGTTATGAGCTGGAAGGCCACGAGTTCTATCTCGGCTCCAGCATCGGGGTTGCATTCTTTCCCGAACATGCCATTGATGCCATCAACCTGATTCGTCATGGCGAGATGGCTATGTACGCCGCCAAGCGAATCGGTACTGATATTGCTATTTATGATGAGACACACAAGACCAGCACGCTGGAACAACTGAAATTGATCAACGACCTGCGCACGGATCTGGAAAACAGGAATATCCAGTTATATTTTCAGCCCAAAGTTGATCTGAAAGATGAACACCCGGTGAGTCTCGAAGCACTGGCACGCTGGCAGCATCCTGACCATGGCCACATCGCCACCAGCCGATTTATTCATATTGCAGAGAATACCGGCCTGATCAATCTTCTGACACACTGGGTACTGGAAAATGCCCTGCAGCACAGTCGCCAGCTGGAAGAGAAAGGTTTGCACCTTAATATGGCAATCAATCTTTCGGTCTGGAACCTGCAAGATGCTGAAATGGTCGATCACCTTGAAGAGTTACTCAAACAACACCGGGTGGAACCGTCCCGAATTACTCTCGAGATTACCGAAACCGCCATGATGATCAACCATAAGCGGGCCCTGCACACTCTGAACCGTTTACACCAACTGGGAATAAAATTGTCGATTGATGATTTTGGAACCGGCTATTCTTCCATGGCCTACCTGAAGCAACTGCCACTTGATGAAGTAAAGATTGACAAAAGCTTCATCAAGTCCATGAACAAGCAAACCGGTGACTCGTCAATGGTTCGCGCCATTATCGATCTGGCACATGATCTGGGGCTGGGGGTTGTTGGCGAAGGCGTGGAAAATCGCGAGATTGCGCTTATGCTGCGTGAACTGGGATGTGATCAGGCCCAGGGCACTTACTATGCCGATGCGATGCCATTCGAGCAATTACTCGAGTGGTTACAACAGTTCAGTCGAAAACCGGAAGGTTCAGTCAGCTGATTCGAGTACAGGTTCAGGCGGCCTTATGAGCGCGACGTTGACGCACGGCTTTCGCAAGCTGTTTGAGTAATTCCTCACTCTCATCCCAGCCGATACAGGCATCGGTAATACTCTGACCATAAACCAGTTGTTTGTCTTCCTCGACGTCCTGGCGTCCTGCAACCAGATGACTTTCGATCATCACACCCATAATTCGCCGATCACCGGCGGCAATCTGCGATGCCACGTCGCGACCAACATCAAGCTGGCGCATGTGCTGTTTCTGACTGTTGGCGTGGCTGAAGTCAACCATTACCCTGGGATCAAGTCCGGCCTCTTCCAGTTCATGGCATGCATCATTGATACTGGCAGCATCGTAGTTTGGCTGTTTACCGCCGCGCAGGATGATGTGGCAATCCTCGTTTCCCGTGGTAGCGAAAATAGCGGAATGCCCGGCCTTGGTCAGTGACAGGAAATTATGCGGCTGGCTGGCAGCCCGGATTGCATCAATAGCGATCTTGAGGGTTCCGTCAGTACCGTTCTTGAAGCCGACCGGACAGGACAGGCCGGAAGCCAGTTCACGGTGTACCTGGCTTTCGGTGGTCCGGGCACCTATCGCCCCCCAACTGACCAGATCGGCAATGTACTGGGGCGTAATCAAATCCAGAAACTCGGTTCCGGCCGGTACACCCAGAGTGTTGACGTCCAGCAACAGCTTGCGCGCGAGATGCAGGCCCTTGTTGATATTGAAACTCTCGTCGAGGTCGGGATCGTTAATCAATCCTTTCCAGCCGACGGTCGTGCGTGGCTTTTCAAAATAGACCCGCATGACAATCAGAAGATCATCACCGAGCTGTTCACGCATATCCTTCAACCGGCCCGCATATTCTACTGCGGCATCGGGATCATGGACCGAACAGGGCCCGATAATGACCAGGACACGATCATCACGCCCGCGCAGAATGTTATGAATGGCGGTACGGGTTTCGAAGATCACCCTGGAGGCGGCGTCAGTCATCGGGCAATCGCCGTGCAGTTGCACCGGGGGGATCACCTCTTTGAGCGCCGTGATGCGCAGATCGTCGGTTTTGTATTTCATGTTCATCGTCTGTCGATTTTAACTCAATCCGGGACAGAAATGTTCACTCGGCCCCCAGATGCCCACGCATGAAGTCCGCGGCCCGCTGAATCGCGTCTTTGGATGCCAGATCATCAGCAAAAGTCCGGACATTCCGTGGCCGAAAATCAAAGCCCCTTCCCACCCCGGGATAAATGATCAGGCGTACCGGTCGGCCGGCCTTGCGCAGGGACGAGAGTCCGGTCTCGATGACCCGGCGTCGCTGGTACTGTTCGTCTTCACCAATGAATACCAGCACAGGGATTTTCAACTCGTCGACCTCTTTCGCATAACCATAGACCTGCAGGGGTTCAGGTGCATTGGGATCCTGCAAATGGGGATAATAGGAGACATAACAGGATACCGCATCGTTCTGCCGTCCGAAGGTCGTCGCGACCTTCAGCGTGTAATAGCCGCCCCGGGTGTGGGAATAGAGGCAGATCCTGTCGCCGCTGATGTCTTTCCTGGCCAGCAGC
Organism: Thiohalophilus sp.; assembly: GCA_050116795.1. Taxonomy (GTDB): domain Bacteria; phylum Pseudomonadota; class Gammaproteobacteria; order UBA6429; family Thiohalophilaceae; genus Thiohalophilus. The sequence goes on along the minus strand of JASFNY010000131.1, from coordinate 2,158 downwards.
GCATCGACGCCGCGGTTGACGTCCTTTTCCAGATCGTAGTCATGCTCGATCGGATGCGTGCCGATAAAATGCGCGCCGTAGACATCTGGCGCCAGGACAACAAATCCGCGAGCTGCAAGGCGCTTGACGTGGCGCTGAATCAACTCATCCAGGCCACGGCGACCGTGCTGGAAGAGTACCGCCGGAAATTTGCCGGCCTGTTTGGGCCTTGCCAGCATCGCCGGGATTGTCACCCCATCGCTCTGGTAACTGAGTTGCTGAACCTCGACTTCGTAATTGCGCGGCGAAGGGAGCTGCCCCTCGTTCCACCAGGCATCACTCCACCACCAGCTGTCGTCAGGCTTCTCCTCGTGCGCCACCGCAGAAGACACCAGCCCGGCAAACAGCAATCCCATCAGGTAGCGCATTATCGTCACTCCAGTGAATACCACATACTGCGAGGTATTTAAAAAGCGTGCCATATTACTGCCTAAAGGCGGGAAAATAAACCAGCATGACTGCCATGCGACAATTACCGGCCGGAGCCATAATGGAGTTACACCCGTTAAACAGGTATCAGGCTATTTGAGATCAAAGCGGTTGCGACGCTGAACCAGATCGTCGTTTTTTTCCAGCTCTTCAAGGTAGGTGACAAAATCCGGTGTCGTGAAATTCTCGTCACTGCGGATTTTTTTCTGTAATTCGTCGGCGTGCTTGATTACAGGATTGTAGATTTTCATCACCCGCACTTTGCGCAACCACTTCAGAGCTTCCGGGGCTTCGGGATGACTGTCGGTCGCCAGCTTGTGAAATAGTCGCATTACATTCCTGGAATTGACATCGATACCCCCCATATGTCCATAAGAGTGCTCCTGGGGAGGGAATATCGGAGCGACGATTCGCAACAGCTGCGCATCCATCATCGGCGAAAACTTGATACCGGTCTCGCTGCCGGAACTGCTTACCCGCATAGTGAAATCCAGCAATGGCAATACTTTCTGTTTTTCCCGACCGATATAATTTGCCAGGTGCTGGGCAAACTCATCCGGTGATAACAGGAAAGCAGTAGCCAGCCAGTAAAGTCGTTTATTTTCATCCTTGATCGCATCCGGATCACTGACCAGGTCGCGGGTCGCCTGCAACAACTCATCGGAATCGATATACCGCAAAGCTGCAAATATCAGCTCCTTGAAGGTTTTCAGTTTGCAGTTTTTCCAGTGAATTAATACTGGCAAGAGCACTTCGCGATTGAGATCAGCGTAGCGGGGTTCCGCCATGATAGTGCGAAGTCCCGGTAACATTTGCGCATCATTATTCATCAGCCCCTGCCAGAACCCGTTCAGTGCCGGGCCCGAAACAGAACTATCCTTTAACAGGTTTTCAAACCATTCATCGGTATGCGATGAATGGTTTGCGAAATGAAAACATATCGCTGATTGCAACGTGGACTCAGGAAGCTTTTCGATTTCTTCAGGCTTGGTCTGCATCAACCTGTCAAGGCCAGCCAGTACCACGTAACCGACCGGAATGCTTTCATCTTGACTCAGGCATTCGCCAATCTCATAAGGCGGAGGAATGTCATTTCTATGCAGGGATGAGATAAAACCTTCCATAACAGCACTGGCGACTTCGGAATTGGCGAGCATCGCCACTTTTTTCTGCGGATCAATACGGTCATCGATTTCGTAAAACATACCGAGATAGGCACGTGCAAAAGGTTCGAGCACCTGCATATCTTCCCCGCGACGTAAATCATCAAGTCTGCCCAGCAGACGTTCATCATTGTCCTTACGCGCCTGGGTAAATGTGTATTCCGAATCACTCATGAAAAAACCAGATATTTACCGAATGTTCCATCTTGTAGAGATACTATTATAAAGAGTAGACACAAAACATGACAGGCTGTAGCCGTACACGAAATGGCCCTCTTTCGAACAGGGAGATAAGACCGGCAATTTAATTTGAACAACAGCCCGAACAACTTCTGCAAATTACCGAAAAAGTGCCATTGCTATTTTCGCTCAATATTTCAATTCAGGATTTTCAGTTCGGTAATTAATTGCTTTTCGACCCCTGGCCTTGAGCGACACGCCATCAGGCTTCTCTGATTAACCAGTACTCGCTAAATGATAACGAGTTTAATTACTTGCTTGTGCAAGTCGGTTCGCCAGGTTATTGC
>JASFNY010000130.1:0-5837 GCA_050116795.1 Thiohalophilus sp. | reverse complement strand
GGCCAGGAGACCGGCGTGCTTATCCAGAACGGCGGGCAGAACTGGCGCCAGCTTCGTAACGGCCCGGTCGCGACGCTGGGTGCCTGGCTAATCGGGATCACTGTTGGGCTGCTGGTGCTGTTCCATCTGACCGTGGGCAAGGCAAAACTCGAGCAGCGCACCGGCAGAAAGATCCTGCGCTGGACGGTGTTTGAACGAACGCTGCACTGGTTCGTCGCGGTACTGTTTATATTACTGGCGATAACCGGATTGAGCCTGCTGTATGGTCGCGCGGTGTTGATTCCCGTTATGGGCTATGACGGGTTTGCCAGTTATGCACAGTTTGCCAAGCCGGTGCACGATTACCTGTCATTGTTCTTTGTCATCGGACTGGTAGTCATGCTGGCCATGTGGTTCAGTGAAAACTTTTTTACCAAGGTCGATATGGAGTGGTTCAAAAAAGGCGGGGGCTATTTCGGTAAGGGACATGGTTCTGCGTACAAGGTGAATGCCGGCGAAAAGGTCTGGTTCTGGATCCTGTTCGTTGCCGGTACCGGGCTGATGATATCCGGCATCTTGTTGCTATTCCCCAATCTCGGTTTCGAGCGGGAGACCATGCAGAGCGCTAATTTGATCCATGCCATTACTTCGCTGGTTCTTAGCGGATTTTCATTCGGGCACATCTACCTCGGCACCATCGGTAACGAAGGATCGCTTGAAGGCATGATCAGCGGTGAAGTCGACGAAGCCTGGGCCAGGCAACATCATGATCTATGGTACGAGGAAACCGGGGGTCAGGGTGTAACCGCCGAGCACGGAGAACAGGGACAACCCAGGGCGGTCTAAACTACCTCAGTCATTTTCCGAACGGATGGCACGCTCCATCAGGGCGTGAACAGCCTCTCTCGGGGTATGCCCTTCATGGATGACCCGGTAGACCTGTTCAGTGATGGGCATGTCGACATTCAGGCGCTGGGCCAGTTGAAACACTTCCTTGGAAGTGTTGATGCCTTCAACCACCTGCCCGATTTCCTTGACCACTTCATCCCTGTTACGGCCCTGGCCGAGCCCCAGGCCGAGGCGACGGTTGCGTGACTGGTTGTCGGTGCAGGTGAGCACCAGGTCGCCCAGGCCGGTGAGGCCCATGAAGGTCTCCTGTTGGGCTCCAAGCGCGACCCCGAGGCGCATGATCTCGGCCACGCCGCGGGCGATCAGCGCGGCACGGGCGTTGGCACCGAAGCCCAGGCCGTCGGCGGCGCCGGCGGCGATGGCCAGCACGTTCTTGACTGCCCCGCCGAGCTCGACCCCGACGATGTCATCGCCGGTATAGGCCCGAAAATGATCGTTGTGCAGTGCCCTTGCCAGTTCCATGGCGTACTCGCTGTTGCGCGAGGCCACTGTGACGGCGCCCGGCAGCTTCTGCGCCACCTCACGGGCAAAGGTTGGTCCGGAAATCACGGCCATCGGGATGTGATCGCCCAGTTCTTCCTTGACCTGTTGGTGCAGCAGTTTAAGGCTGCCGGGCTCCAGGCCCTTGGTGGCCCAGCAGAGCTTGTGCCGGTCGGTGAGCAGCGGCTTGATACGGGTCAGGGTTTCTCGAAACACATGGCTGGGCACTACGATCACGACCACCTGCGCACTCTCGAGGGCGGTGGCCAGATCGCCCTCGGCAGTCAGCCCGTCAGGGAACTTGATGCCCGGCAGGTAACGTTCGTTGGACCGGTCCTGGTTGAGCTGTTCGGCCTGTTCCGGGCGATGGGTCCAGAGGCTAACCGTATGACCGTTGCCGGCCAGCAGCATGGCCAGGGCGGTGCCCCAGGAACCGGCACCGAGAACCGCAAAGCGTTGTGCGGTGGGGGCCATCGTGAGCTCCTAGTGGCTGGCGCCTTCGGATTCGCCCTGCTTCTGTTGTTCGGCCAGGTGCTGGGCGTACAGCGCCTCGAAGTTGACCGGGGCAAGGAGCAGTTGCGGAAAGCCGCCGCGGGTCGCAATATCGGAAACCGCTTCACGGGCGTAGGGGAACAGCATCTCGGGACAGAAGCTGCCCATCATGTGACCGAGCTCTTCCGCTTCGAATCCTCGAATATTGAAGATTCCGCTCTGCTGGACCTCGATCAGGTAGGCGGTTTTGTCCTGGTGCTTGACGGTAACGGTGAGCGACAGGATAACCTCGTACACATCATCACTGATGCGTTTGCCGTGGCTGTTCAGATCCAGGCTGATCTCGGGTTGCAGCTGCTCGGTAAAAATCGCCGGCGCGTTGGGTGACTCAAAAGAGATGTCCCGGGTATAGATTTTCTGGATAGAAAAATGCTTCTGGCTCTCGCCGCTGTTTTGCTGGGTGTCGTTTTCGGCCATGGGGTAGTCTTGTGGTTGCTGAAAATGGAATTCGTCGGGAAGTGAGCGATGTTAGCAGATTGCCGGCGGCCTTGGCAGATCAGGTCTGGATAAACTGCTGTGCCCAGCGGTTGAGGCTGGACAGGTCCATCGCCCCTGCCTGGCGGCCAAGTTCCCGGCCGTGTTTGAATGCGGCCAGGGTCGGAATACTGCGGATCTGGTACTGGGCGGCCAGTTGCTGCTGGGTTTCGGTATTGACCTTGGCCAGTCGGACTCGGGGCTGTAGTTGGGCGGCGGCCTGCTCGAATACCGGTGCCATCATCTTGCATGGCCCGCACCACGGGGCCCAGAAATCGACCAGTACCGGAATATCGTTCTTGCCGATATGGCGCGCGAAGTTGCCGGCGGTCAGTTCCACCGGCTGGCCGGTAAACAGCAGCTGATGACATTTGCCGCACTTGCCCCCGGCGCCCAGCTTGTCGGCCGGTACGCGGTTGATACCGTCGCAATGGGGACAGACGATGTGCAGCGGCTCGCTCATCGATATCAGGCGTCGACGTCAGTCAGTCCCAGTCTATGGTTCAGTTCGCCGGCCGCTTCCAGATCAAAAAGATCGTCACACCCGCCGACGTGTTGATCACCGATGAATATTTGCGGCACGGTATGTCGCTGGCTGCGTTGCATCATGATCTGGCGTTGTTCGCTGTCACTGTCGACGGGGATTTCCTGGTAACTGACCTGCTTACTGTCCAGCAACCGTTTGGCGCGTACACAGTAGGGACAGAAGCGGGTGGTGTAAATGGTCACCTCGGGCATACTGTATCTCCCTGGTAGTTATTTTTTGCTGACCAGCGGCAGGTTGGCATTTTTCCAGCTCATCACCCCGCCGCTCAAGTTATAGATGTTCTCAAAACCGGCTTTTTTCAGTGTCGCGCAGGCCTGGCCGGAGCGTTGTCCGGAGCGACAGGCGGCGATAATCGGCCGATCCTTGTATTTAGCCAGTTGTTCCTGCTTGTCATTGAGCTGACTGAGCGGAACATGCATGGCGTTGATAATGTGTCCGTCCTGGTATTCCGATTCCTCGCGCACATCAAGAACCACTGCATCATCGCGGTTAATCATCAACACGGCTTCGCTCGGCGAAACGCTCTTGAAACCTTTCAGCATACCGCCGAAAAAGCTGTTGATCAGTAAAAACACGATGACCAGCAGGGCACCGACAAGAATCCAGTTTTTCGCGATGAAGGGTGCGAGTTGATCCACGAAGACTCCTTAAAAATTGGTGTCAGTTGCAGGTGCTTTTAACACCGAAGCGTTTCAATATTCTTTCCGGTGGACAGAAGTTGGTAAAACCACTCTGGAAAAGGTTCAGGCCGACAAACAGGGTCAACCACAACCAGTGGACGCTGAGAAAGACAGGGCTTGCTTCAACACCCAGCGCCAGGGAAATCAGTATGAAGGTTCCTGCCATGATGCGAATAATTCTTTCAGTTGTCATACGATGAGCCCTCTTACCTGGGTTGAAAGTTTCCGAAGTTGAGACAGGATAATGTATTTCAAGAAATAAACGACCCTGGTGTTTAACCACCAGACCGGTCAACCATTATTAAATGGCGCCGGGATTCAGCCGGCGCTGCAGAATACTTCTCGCATCATGTCGATCAGCCGCAGGGTGCGGGAATCGCCAACGCGGTAGAAAACACGGTTGGCGTCTTTGCGGGAATCAAGGATGCCCTTGTCACGCAGAATCGCCAGATGCTGGGAGATATTACTTTGCGAAGTTCCGACCTGTTCCACAATATCCTGAACACTGATCTCCTGATCACCCAGGGTGCACAGGATCTTCAACCGCAAAGGGTGTGACATGGCCTTGAGAGAACGCGAGGCACGGTCAATATCCTCGTCGCGTGTCATCAGACCGTGAAGTTCCATCGTCTCTGTACTCATTTGACCTTCCGAATGCTATACCTGCAAAGTGCCGGAGCACGAAAACTATAGTGAGACAACTAGTGCCTTTTATTAATAAAACATTATACAATAATCTACCGTTTGAGAAGGCTTTTCGTACACGGAGTGGGGATTTTCTCATCCCGTGCTCCCCGCCATCGCGGCAGGCCGAAGCTGGCGCCGGATGGGGTAATCCGTTAGACTTCGTCTAAACGTAAAACCTGTTGTAAATCGAGCCCTTACCTCTACTTTATGTCACAGAATCCTAAACCCATGGTGCTGGTCATCCTCGATGGCTGGGGATACTCGGAAATCACCGAAGGCAATGCCATTGCCCATGCCAACAAGCCGGTCTGGGACCGACTCTGGCAGGAATACCCGCATACCCTGATTCGGGGCTCCGGCGCCGAGGTAGGCCTGCCGGCCGACCAGATGGGCAATTCCGAGGTGGGGCATCTCAATCTGGGCGCCGGACGGGTGGTGTATCAGGAATACACCCGGGTCAGTCGCTCGATCAAAACCAAATCCTTTTTCACCAACCAGACCCTGGTGGATGCCGTGCACCTGGCCAGGGACACGGGCAAGGCAGTGCACATCCTGGGGCTGCTTTCCCCCGGCGGTGTCCACAGCCATGAAAAGCACATCCATGCCATGGCCGAATTGGCCGTTAAAGAAGGTGCCGAGAAGGTCTACTTGCATGCCTTCCTGGACGGGCGCGATACCGCACCGAAAAGCGCCGACAAGTCCATCGAGAAAATGGAGGCCAAATTTGCCAAGATCGGCGGTGGCCGGTTTGCCTCCATCATTGGCCGGTACTTTGCGATGGACCGTGATCACCGCTGGCCGCGAATCCAGAGTGCCTATGATCTGATTACCCAGGGCAAGGGCGAATACACTGCCGAGACTGCCATCCAGGGGCTGGAGATGGCCTACGATCGCGACGAGACGGATGAGTTCGTCAAGGCCACTGCCATTGTCCCGTCCGGCACCGAGCCGGTCAGGGTCGAAGACGGTGACGTGATCGTGTTCATGAATTACCGCTCCGATCGCGCCCGCCAGATCACACGCCCGTTCATCGAACCGGATTTTGATGCTTTTGAACGCGAAGTCACGCCCAAGCTGGGTCGCTTCGTCAGCCTGACAGAATACAACTCCGAATATGATATCCCGGTAGCCTATCCGCCGGAACGGCTGAAGAACGTGTTCGGTGAATACATTTCCGGGCTGGGTCTGCATCAGCTGCGCATCGCCGAAACCGAAAAGTACGCACACGTGACCTTCTTTTTTAATGGTGGTCGCGAGGAACCATTCGAGTTCGAGGATCGTGTCCTGATCAACTCGCCAAATGTGGCCACGTATGATCTCAAGCCCGAGATGAGTGCCTTTGAACTTACCGACAAGCTGGTCGATGCGATCGGTTCGGAAGAGTACGATGTCATCATCTGTAACTATGCCAATCCCGATATGGTCGGGCATAGCGGCAACTTCGATGCCACGGTCAAGGCGATCGAGGCCATCGACAAGTGCCTGGGCCGTGTGGTCGATGCGATCAAGAAAGCCGGGGGTGAATTGCT
>JASFNY010000129.1:0-5881 GCA_050116795.1 Thiohalophilus sp. | reverse complement strand
CGGATCTCGATGCCTCGATCAACCCCAATGTCGATCATGAGGAAGTCCTGCTCGGAATGAGTTTTCTGAAACATCTGGAAATGACCCAGAAAGGCCGCACCCTGACCCTGCGACAATGATTTTCCAGTCAAAGCGTGAACTATGCCACCTAATTGGCCTGATTTACGTTCAAAATCTTGCACATGCGTCCGATAAAAGAATATTCACACTATTAATAATCATTTTCGTCAGATCCAATAACATGTGGAGATTAATCATGAAGTTGCGCACTCTATCTATTACGCTTGCCTGCCTTGCGCTGAGCAGTACCGCTGTCGCCGATACCGCCGGAGTGTGGATAGGCGGCGGTAGCTGGGACCATAGTCCGAGCGGAAATATTCGCTGGATTGATACCACTAATGTCGATCTTGAATCTGATATGGGTTTACAGGACGACAAGGAAAATTACCTGTTTGTACAGATCGAACATCCGATCCCATTACTGCCCAATGTACGCGTGCAGAAAACCGCTCTGCAAAGCACCGGTAACAATCCCAGTGCCAATTTTGATTTTGGTGGAACAACCTTTACCGGCAGCGTCGATAGCAAGATTGTTCTCGATCAAACGGACTTTATTTTTTACTGGCAGCTACTGGACAACTTCGTCAGCCTGGATCTCGGTATCAACGCCAAATCCGTTGATGGTGAAGCAACTGTTGTTAGTGGCGGCACTACAGAAAGCACGACCTTTGATGGCATAATTCCAATGGGTTACGCCGCAGTGGCATTCTCGCCAACTGACAGTCTTGAGTTTCGTGGTGAAATAAGTACGCTTAGCGTCGGTGACAACAGTGTTACCGATACGACACTCAAGGTCATGTATACCACTGATTACATGCTGGGCATCGAGGCGGGTATACGCAGCCTGGATATTGAACTTGATGATCTGGATGGCGTGTATGCTGACATGAAATTCGACGGCCCATTTGTTGGGGTCTATCTGCACTTTTAATTCCCAGTAATACTCTCCATGCCGGGATAAGGGCTTAAGCCCTTATCCCGGCTTTTTATTTCCACAATGCTTACCTGATTATCTGCAAGATTGAATTTATCAATCTTACCGCTTCCTCGTTGCCGGCCCCGGCTTCTTCTATACTTTGTATACATTCCCCACCAAAGGATGCTTATCATGTCACTCCGTTTACTCCTGCTGATATACACACTCTTTTTCACTGTTCCTGTCCACGCCGGGGAAATCGTGGAAACGCCCTATGACGACCCGAAAGTGGTGTTTGATTTTTATTTTGATCATCCGGAGAAAATCAACACGGCCCTCTACTGGGTTCGCTCATACATGAACACTATGTCCGAAGCTCCCTATAACTATTCACCGGAATTTATGGACATCAAGGTCATCATTCACGGTACCGAGATAGTCACAGTAGTAAAGAAGAACTACGAAAAATACAAAGATACCGTGGAACGCATGAAGTATTATGAACAACTCGGTGTGGAATTCCGGGTCTGCGGTCTTGCGGCCAGGGACTACGATTACTCGACAGATGACTTTCAGGATTTCATCAAGTTGGCGCCCTCGGCGATGACCGAGATCGCCTACTGGCAGACCCAGGGTTACGGCCTGGTCACCCCGAAAATTATGGAAAAACAGCTCTCTATAGAAGAAATCCGTTGATTCCTGACGACTCGAAAGTGGATAGTTTTCACATTCGGCACCGAAACCGGTAAAATGCCCAGCCTGTTTTTCCAGTAGTCAGCCGATGAAGTGGCATGTCCGAACCTGTCCTGTGTAATCCCTTTGCCCCACCTTTGCCCGACGGTAAGGGCGAATTGTGTCGTTGGGGACAACTGTACGGCAACAGCCCGGCACTGGTCATCAGTAATGCCGCCCGCCAGCATGACGGTCCGCTGACAGTCATTACCACCGATACGGCTGCCGCCCAGCGCCTTGAATATGCCCTGCGTTTTTATCTGGCTGATACGGATCTGCCGGTACTGAATTTCCCGGATTGGGAAACCCTGCCTTACGATGTGTTTTCTCCGCATCAGGACATCATCTCCGGGCGCTTGCTGAGCCTTTATCAGTTACCCACGATGAATCGCGGGATACTGCTGATTCCGGTGCAGACACTCATGCATCGACTTCCACCGCCGTCCTATTTGCATGCCAATACCCTGATGCTGGATGTCGGGCAGACATTCGACCTGGACTCAATGCGACGTCAACTGGAAGCCGCCGGTTATCAATGTGTCTCTTCGGTACTGGAACACGGTGAGTTCGCCGTAAGGGGTAACATTCTGGACCTGTTCCCCATGGGCAGTGAGGCACCATATCGTATAGAGCTGTTTGACGATGAAATAGAAAGTATCCGGATTTTTGACCCCGAGACCCAGCGTTCTGTCGACAAGGTGGACCGGGTCCGTCTTTTACCTGCGCACGAATACCCGTTAAATAAGGAAGCCATATCGCATTTTCGCCAGGCGTTTCGGGTGCGCTTCGAAGGTGATCCGCAGAAGGCAATCGTTTATCGCGATGTGAGCGAGGGGTTGGCCAGTGCCGGAATCGAATATTATCTGCCGTTGTTTCATGAACAGATGGCCAGTTTGTTCGATTACCTCCCGTCATCGACTCTGCTGCTGGGCGATGCACCACTGGAAGACTCCGCCGACAACTTCTGGCAAGAAGTAAACCACCGTTACGAACAATTACGTCACGACCAGGAACGTCCGCTGCTGAGTCCTTCCGAATTGTTTTTGCCGGTACCTGAACTGTTCGCGGGATTGAAGCAGCACCCACGGGTGGTCATGCAAAACTTCAAATTCGAGAATGAAGACAAGGCTTCTAATTTTGCAACTGAAGCACCACCCCCGTTAAACCTGGATGTGCGTGCTGCCGAACCTGCTCGTCCCCTGAAACAGTTTCTTGAACAGTTCTCTGGCCGTGTGCTGTTTGCTGCCGAGACCACGGGTCGCCGTGAGTACATTCTGGAGATGCTTGGTCACTATCAGATTCGACCACGAGAGGTCAGTAGCTGGCAGGAGTTTGTCGACAGTAATGAACAATTGGCGATCACCGTCGCACCGCTGGATCAGGGGCTATTACTGCAACATCCGCCGCTGGCGGTAATTGCTGAAACACAGCTCTTCGGACAGCAGGTACAGCAACGGCGGCGACGCAAATTACGGGACAGGGACAGTGACGCGATTATTCGCAACCTGGCTGAACTGACTGTTGATGCCCCGGTAGTGCATGAAGATTATGGCGTCGGTCGATACAAAGGTCTTCAAACACTGCAACTCAATGGCCAGGATACCGAGTTCCTGACCCTGGAGTATGCCGGTGGTGACAAACTATATGTGCCGGTCAACTCCCTGCATCTGATCAGCCGATATACCGGCGCTTCACCGGAGACCGCCCCTTTACACAAACTGGGTAGTGGCCAGTGGGAGAAAGCCAGACGCAAGGCCGCCGAGAAGGTGCGCGATGTTGCCGCTGAACTGCTCGATATATATGCCCGTCGTGAAGCACGCCATGGTTATTCCTACCATATCGACGAAGCCCAGTATCGTGCTTTTGCCGCCGGGTTCCCGTTTGAAGAAACGCCTGATCAACAACAGGCTATCGACAATGTGATCAAGAGCATGCATTCGGATCAACCCATGGATCACCTGGTGTGTGGTGATGTCGGCTTTGGCAAGACCGAGGTTGCAATGCGCGCAGCATTCATAGCTGTACAGGATGGGAAACAGGTCGCCGTGCTGACACCAACCACCCTGCTAACACAGCAACACCTGGAAAATTTCCGGGATCGTTTTGCAGACTGGCCGGTGCGGATAGAAGCATTGTCACGCTTTGTCAGTCACAAGCAACAACAGACAATACTGAAAGACCTCGAGGCAGCTAAAGTTGACATCATCATAGGTACGCACAAATTACTGCAAAGTGATGTGAAATATCAGAACCTGGGGCTGGTCATCATTGACGAGGAACATCGTTTCGGTGTTCGCCAGAAGGAAAAATTCAAGGCCCTGCGCTCTGAAGTCGACGTTCTGACTCTCACTGCCACACCAATACCACGCACATTGAACATGGCCATGTCGGGTATGCGTGATCTATCGATTATCGCTACCCCGCCAGCCCGACGACTGGCTATCAAAACATTCGTATCTGAATGGCAGGACGGTCTGGTGCAGGAGGCCTGTCAGCGCGAAATTCGACGTGGTGGCCAGGTCTACTTCCTGCATAATGACATTGATACTATCGAAAAGCAGGTCCACAAACTGACTGAACTGTTACCCGAGGCCAGTATCAGATACGCACACGGTCAGATGCGCGAACGGGAACTGGAACAGGTCATGTCAGATTTCTACCACCAGCGGTTCAACATCCTGGTCTGTACCACCATTATCGAAACCGGCATCGATATACCTTCCGCCAATACCATCATCATCAATCGTGCAGATCGTTTTGGCCTGGCCCAGCTTTACCAGTTGCGCGGACGGGTCGGCCGGTCACATCATCGAGCCTATGCGTATTTAATTACACCCTCGCGACGGGCAATGACCCAGGACGCCAAGAAACGACTCGAGGCGATTGAATCGATTCAGACTCTGGGCACCGGCTTTACCCTGGCCACACACGACCTGGAGATTCGAGGTGCAGGTGAATTGCTGGGTGAGGAGCAAAGCGGTCAGATGATAGAAATCGGTTATCACTTATACACTGAACTACTCGAACGTGCGGTCAAGGCACTCAAGGAAGGACGTGAGCCCGAACTGGACAAACCGCTGTATCATGGCGCAGAAATCGACCTGCACTGTCCTGCACTGATTCCCGACGACTATCTGCCCGATATACACGAACGACTGATCATGTATAAACGCATTGCCAATGCGGCAGATCACCAGGAGCTCAAGGACCTGCAGGTCGAAATGATCGACCGCTTCGGCCTGATACCCGTACCGGTCAAGAACCTGTTTGCCGTCACCGAGCTCAAACTCAAGGCCTTGCCGCTGGGAATTCGCAAAATAGAGCTTGGTGAATCCGGTGGTCGTGTCCTGTTCGTCGAACAACCCGATATCGACCCCATGCGAATCATTCAGCTAATCCAGAAACAACCCGGCGAATACAAACTCGACGGTGGTGAAAAACTGCGTATTAACAAGGAACTTCCCGATCCAACAGACCGAATCGAAGAGCTCAGTAATCTGCTGGCAACATTGGCGGAGAAAGAGGCGGCCTGAAATAGATTAATTCAGGTCGAATGCTACTCAGTCGCAAACACCCATACAACGTATCAACCGTTGCGCACAGGTAATCTTGTCAAATTGTGCGGCTTCCGCCTGGCCGATTTCAAACCCGTTATGCTCTACCCTGGCGCTATTGCATTGCTTTTGAAAAGTCAGATACCTTACATCGGTCAACCATTTTACATTCGTACAGGCATGTTCCCCCTGGCCAAAACGCAGGCCAATCGAATAGTTGCCACAACGTATCCGAGAATGATTGACCCAACCTTTAACGGTAATTTCACCATTTTTTTTGAGCGTAGCCTGAATATCACCGAAATCGAAATCCAGTTTAGGCACATCATTTGGAAGAATTACAGAGGGCTTCTTGGCCATGGCAGTAAGACGGGTAATTTTGGCATCATCTGCGGCCGTGGACAGGCTCATGTTTCCAAGGAACATGCAGCACATCATTACATAAATCATTCCACGTCTTGTCATTCTAATCCCCCGATACGATTTTCCATGTCCCGTCTTCCATTTTGCAGAATTTGAAGCGGGTTGTGCCCTGTTTGCTTTTGGATTTGTTGGTAATTGTTGCATAACGACACGTCAGTCCGTCATGCCTCGCAGGTTCGCCGGGTGTAATGCTTCC
>JASFNY010000128.1:0-5887 GCA_050116795.1 Thiohalophilus sp. | reverse complement strand
AATGGCAGGAGGCCTTGCTGGCAAAATCGCCTGAGGAACGTTTGGCACTGGCCAGGGAATATCGTGAAACCAGCAAGCAGGAAACCGGCAGCAAGGATGAGGCTATCATGGACGTGAATGACGAGAGTGTGATGCATACCCTGAGGCAGCACGGCCTGTTACAGATGATACACGGCCATACCCACCGCCCCGCCATTCACAATTTTGAACTGGATGGTCAACCCGCCCGTCGGATCGTACTCGGGGACTGGTACGAACAGGGCAGCGTGTTGGTTTGTGATCAGGACGGCTGCCGACTCGAAGGCCTGCCCCTTCAACAGTAATCAGTGCCCGCCGCCGCTCACGGTACCACCGCGAATGTCTTCTACCGAGAACCGTTCATAATCTTCAGGCAACACGAACAATGCAGGATCGGGCGTAAAGTTCTCGTCATAATTTACCAGGGTACGACCATCGCCATTGGTACTCCATTCCTGAATCGGAAAACCGTATTTCAAATGACGGCCTGATGCAAAAGTATCCATCGACATATCACAGGCGTTTTGCAGATCAGCCGGTATATTATTGAAAGTGACCTTGCTGTCGCTGGCCAGTATATCCTTGAAGGCTTTCATGGCCTCAACCACATCGGGCATTAACCCGTCGACTGCGACCACGTCATAACACGCTTCGCCGTTGGCACTGAACCGGTAATGCAAGGGTTTCAAACCCTGGATAGTCGGCGCATCTTTCATGGTTCCCAGGTTCTTCTCTTCAAGCTTGAGTTCAAATGGCGGTTCAACCTCGATATCCTTGTGCTTGAGAGACATAACAGTACGCTCATCGGAGTTGACGCTGTAGATCGTATTGGCAGCCCGGTCGAAAAGAATGTAACTGGATGATCCTTCCCCGTCATCGAAACGCATGAATTCATTGGTGACAATCAAACGGGTCGGATACGGTTTGACATATTTTTCGTATTCCACAAAGTCTATTTTGACAGAGGTATTTTTCTCCGCCTGCTGTTCAGCAACCTGTTCCGACTTGTTACAACCACTCACTAACAACAACGCTATCATTGCCGTGATTATCATTCTGTACTGCAACATCATCCTGCCCCTTCTATAAAATCGAGTTCTTCTTCAGAGAAACCGGCCTGTCGTCGGGATACCCTGTCGACAGAAGTACGTCCACGTGCCGGCATAAATTGTTCGAATAATTCCCGAAAAGTCTCTTCCGGTTCCAGTCCCCGCAGATCGCACAAATAACGAAACCAGCGCGAACCGATTGCCACGTGCCCGACTTCATCTCGTTGTATGATCCGCAAAAGATCGACAGCATTGTCGTCGCCTATGGCCTCCAACTTGCGCATGATACCCGGTGTCACATCCAGCCCGCGTGCCTCCAGCACCCGGGGTACCAGCGCCATGCGCACCAGTGGATCATGCGCGGTCTTGAGACACATCTCCCACAGGCCGTTATGTGCGGGAAAATCCCCGTAATCGTAACCCAGGTATCGAAGATGTTCGCGCAACAGGCTGAAATGATAGGCCTCTTCCCGTGCCACCTTGATCCAGTCAGTGTAATAGTCCCTGGGCATATCGCGAAAGCGGTAAACCGCATCCCAGGCCAGGTTGATGGCATTGAATTCGATATGACATATCGAATGGATCAGAGCAGCGTGCCCCGACTCACTGGAGGTGCTGCGTGCTGGCAGATCCCGCGGGGCCACCAGTTCGGGTTTTGCCGGTCGGCCGGGTTCACTCAGAGAGACGGCCGACGAACCCCTGAGTGACCCCGTCTCGCGGATCAGCTTCCCCGCGCGCCAGGCCAGCGCGGTTTGCCTGGTCAGCTGTAATTTGGCATCGGGATTACTGGTCAGCAGACAGACTTCGGCCTGATGAAAAAGACTCGTGTGGTGCATGCATCGATTCTAACAGACTGGGGCGTGACTACTACCCGACAGTCTTGAGGGCAATCACCAGGTCCATCACATTGGTCCCGGTCGGTCCGGTAGAAATCAAGGCTCCGGCCTCATCCAGAAAAGTACCACTGTCGGCCCGCGCCAGCGCCGCCGCGGCACCGCCGGGATAATTCACCACTGTGGCGGTATTTTCGTCGACAAGTGCCCCGGCATCCTCTCCGGGTCCGTCACTGCCGTCGGTGGCGCCACACAGCACATGAATCCCGCTCGATCCCTGCAGTGCAACGGACAGGCTCAGCGCCAGATGCTGATTTCGGCCTCCGCGTCCGGGCTGTTCGGGCAATTTCAGAGTCGGCTCCCCACCCCAGACATGCACACCAGGCGGTGCGCTACTCAAAAATTTGGCCAGTTCAATGGACACCTGATCCACCGGGGAAAACAACGGTTCGTGGACGCAGACCGGCAGACCGCGCTCCCTGGCCGCCCTGGCAATGGCCTGGCAGGCATCCTGATTGGTGGCAACCACTCGTTGAAGGATCTCTGCTCCCGGCCTTGCCGGCGCAGGACAGTCTTCTGCCCGCTTCAGCAGATCCATCAGCCAGGTAGGCAACCCGGGCGGGAGTACCTGCTCTTGCGGCGGATTCGACAGCGGCCCGGAACCGATCACCGACGGAACATCGCCACGAACATCAGAGATCATCAGGTTCAGTACCGGCCTGTGACCGATGTAACCTCTCAGTCTTCCCCCCTTCAAACAGGACAGTGCGCTGCGCACCCGATTCATATCCTCGATCGCCGCACCGCTGGCCAGTAACCAGTCGTTGACCCGTTGCAGATCCGCCAGGCTCACCCCCGCTGGCAGCAGCTCAAGCAAGGCCGAGGTACCTCCCGATATCAAGGCCAGCAAGGGCATCCCATCGGGCAGTGTCTCCAGCAGGGCCAGTAACTGCCGACCGGCTTCGAGGCTCGCCGCATCAGGCAACGGATGCCCGGCCTCAATACATTGCCAGTGTTCCGGCCAGCCGTTTGCCAGATAACCCCGTTTGGTGACCAGCAGCGCATGCTGGATGCACGATCCAAGCAGTTTACTGGCACCTTGAGCCATGGCCGGCGCGGCTTTGCCGCAGGCAAAAAGGGCCAACGGAATATCCTGCGCCCAGCCAGACTGTTGCAGTGCCCTGGCAGTCACGCTGTCGCCTTCTACTGCCGCCAACCCGGCCTGATAGAGCTGCAGCAGACATTGTTCCGGAGTATCAATAACTTGGTACATGGGCAAATACCATACCCGTTTTACATGCAGGGTCAATCGGTGTGTTTTAACTGGCATCGTCGGGAAACGGTGCTAGGCTAAAAAATACCGCCGGAAAATGTGCGACCCGAAAAACAACAAACGAAAACAATCCGGCTGTGCAGGGAATGAACCGCAGCGAGGCACCGCCATGATCCCAAAACCCGTCTATGAATTCTTGCCCTATTTTTACGTCAGCGTCGGAATTGTCGCCATGTTGTTTCTCGACAGTATAATGTCGTTTGTTTCCGGACTGCTGATGAGTGTGACCGGTGTACTGATACTGTGGTTGCGACGCAATCATCGCCAGTCCCAGCTGTTGATCGAAGAAGAGTGGCAACCCGAATAATCAGACGCCACATACTCTTACCCGCTCAATCTGTTAATCTTCGTGCTGATTCCAGCGCGGAGTAGCTTTTACATGTCCCGCTTTCCCCAATTGGCCGTTGGTGCGGTGGTACGCCGAGGAACATCGGTGTTACTGGTCCAGCGGGCCAGCGAACCTGCTGCCGGACAATGGGCCATTCCCGGTGGCAAGGTACGTCCCGGCGAGTCGCTGCAACAAGCAGCAGAAAGGGAAATACAGGAAGAGACCGGTGTGACCATTCGGGCCGCTGAGCCGATATTCTGTTTTGATCTAATCGAGCGGGATGATAACGGAGATCTGCGTTATCACTATGTGATTGTGGATTTGCTGGCGGAGTATGTGGAAGGCGAGCCCAGTGCGGCAGACGATGCCCTGGACGCCGCCTGGATAGCACCTGAGAAACTGGCAGAACTCAATCTAAACGCCACCACGCGACAGCTTCTGGCCCGGCTTGCTGCCGGGACAGAGTCAAACAATGACGATAAGCAGTAATGTGACTACCGCTGCTGAAATTCCCACCGAGAGCAGAAGTCCCTGCTTGCTCAGTTCACGCGGATAGGCAATTTCCTGATGCTGTTCCTGTTCCTGTTCAGCTTCCTCGAATGAAGATTTCGGCTCTGAACTCAACTCGTTGATCCCCAACGGTCTGTTTTCAGTTAAAGCATATGGTTTCATGATACGGCATCCCTCCTGCTCAGAATCCATTCAGCATCATCCTGATGGATGCTCGAATTCTATCAGCGTAGGATCAGCCATGGCTGTCAGCCATATCTGAAATTCATGTAGGACAATTCCTACACAGAAAAGCCCCCGGCTACAGGCCGCGTTCGAGGTCGGCGATGATATCCACCACGTTCTCCAGCCCGGCCGCAATGCGCACCAGCCCGGGCGTAATGCCCGCTTCCGAACGTTGTTCGTCGGTCAATCGTCCATGGGTGGTGGTGGCCGGATGGGTAATCGTGCTCTTGGTATCGCCCAGATTGGCAGTGATGGAGAGCAGGCGAGTACTGTCGATAAGTTTCCAGGCCGCTTCCTGTCCGCCCTTGACTTCGAAAGCAAGGACCCCGCCATAACCAACCTGCTGTTGCGTCGCCAGTTCATGCTGGGGATGATCCGCCAGACCCGGATAAAACACGCGACTGACATTGGCATGCTGTTGCAGATACTCGGCCAGTTCCTGCGCATTATCGCAATGAGCTTTCATACGCACATTTAATGTTTCCAGCCCCTTGAGAAACACCCATGCATTGAACGGGCTGAGTGTCGGACCCGCGGTACGTAAAAATCCGAACACCTCTTCACCAACTCGCTGACTGTCTCCTACAACGGCCCCACCGATACAGCGCCCCTGACCATCAATATACTTGGTCGCCGAATGGATCACGATATCGGCACCCAGCTTCAACGGTTGCTGCAACACCGGAGTGCAGAAACAATTATCCACTACCAGCAGACAATCATTGGCATGTGCCAGATCCGCAAGCGCTTGAATATCCGCGATCTCGGTCAAAGGATTGGACGGCGTCTCCAGAAACAACAGTCGCGTGTTCGGTCGAATCGCACGTTGCCATGCATCGAGATCCGTCAACGGCACATAGGTTGTTTCGATACCGGTCTTGCTGAGGTACTTGTCAAACAGGACTACCGTAGTGCCGAATATGGCCCTGGAGGAAACAATGTGATCACCCTGTTGCAAGAGGCCCAGACAGGTACTGAGAATCGCAGACATTCCTGAAGCTGTCGCTACGCACGACTCCCCACCCTCCATCGCCGCAAGACGTTGCTCAAAGATCCGCACTGTCGGATTGGTAAAGCGTGAATAGATATTACCCGGAGTATCACCCCTGAATCGCGCAGCGGCATCGGCTGCAGTATCAAACACGTAACTTGATGTGGTGAAGATCGGTTCGGCATGTTCACCTTCTGGCGTGCGCGTTTGCCCGGCGCGTACCGCCAGGGTCTCAACTGCCCAGTTCTCGTCAAAATCGGCCATGCTTGCTTTCCTCAGATAATAAAAAACCCGCCGAGCTGTTTAGCCAAAGCGGGTCCGCGCTCGCTTTAGCTGAATTTATTAAGCGCCCGCAAGTTGAGTTAAATCGGCGCGATGAAATTAATAATAGGCGAGGCGTTCAACAGCGTCAAGCTTTTACATGGTATTGCGGATTTCCACCACTTCGTTATCGCCGGTGTCCTGCTTGCGGGCCTTGTCATTGCGCAGTGATTCGATGTGCTGCAGGTAGGCTTCACTGACATTGCCAGTGACATAAATACCGTCAAAGACCGAGGTATCGAAACGCTCGAGATGCGGGACTTTTTTCTTCACCGCCTC
>JASFNY010000127.1:0-5962 GCA_050116795.1 Thiohalophilus sp. | reverse complement strand
AGCTGTTTTCACGGCAATCCATTGCCCCAGAGAAAACAGCATGCGACGAATTCCGGTTATTCTAATCTTGTGTATTCTGATAAGCCCGGTGAAAGCCGGCGAATTAATCAACTATCATGTCGACAGAATCGATGGACATTTTATTTTGCATCTTGATATGAGAGTCAGTGCTGATTATCAGGCCATCAGGGATGTGCTCCTGGATTTTGACAAGATGCCGGATGTCAACGATACGGTAATTGAGAGTCGTCTTGTAAAAAGCGATGGAAATGAACACGAAATATATTTTGTCAGCAAGGGATGTGTCTGGATATTCTGTCAGACAATTGAGCAGGTCGCTATGGTCACAGAGCTGAATGGTGGGTATATCGCCTCAACGATTATCGCGGACGAAAGCGACCTTGATTATGGTCGAAGTCTCTGGCAATTGATTGATGAAGGAGATACCGTCCGGGTAATTTATAATGCAGACTATGTGCCCGATTTCTGGGTGCCGCCCTTCGTGGGTTCCTCAATTGCCAAGAAAAAAATGCTGAGCGAAGGGCGCAAGACGATCAATGGCTTGGAGCGAGTCATCAAAGATCGAAAAGTGGCTCAGATATCGATACTCGAATGAAGTGATTGGATACCCCCGATATTGTCAGCGATACAGATGGTTTCGGGTAATAGCAAGATTAGTCTGTTCCGACCGGTGAAACAACACCTGATATAGCTGGATATTGCCCGTGGTGAAATTGGCAATCGAGCCTCCCAGGTACAGTCGCCACATCCGCACGAAATCCTCGCCAAAGCGTGATGCAATCTCATCTCGATGGTCCTCAAAGCGTTCAAGCCAGTGTTCCAGGGTCTTGGCGTAGTGCAGACGCAGATTTTCCACATCGGCGATAGAGAAGTCATGCGGTTCGAAAATATCCATCATCTCCCGTAGCGTCGGCAGACTGCCGTCTGGAAAAATATAACGCTGTAACCACGGGTTTGTCGGTGCGGGCTGGTTTTCGGCAATGGTGTGTATCAGACCTCGCCCATTTTCTTTCAATACTTTGTCGATCACGTTGCCCAGAACAGGGTAGTTACGCTGTCCGACATGTTCGAGCATACCAATCGAGACAAAGGCATCGCATTGACCGGTTATGTTTCGATAGTCGTCTTCGATGAATTCGAGTTTGTCCCCCAGCCCTTCCTGGCGCGCCCGACGCGTTGCTTCCTCGATCTGGGCATGAGAGACATTATAAGCGCGGACATTTACCTGATAGTGTCTGGCCATGTAACGTGACAGGCCACCCCAGCCACAACCGGCTTCAATGACATAATCTCCTCGCTTGAGCTGGAGTTTTCGGCAGATGTGCTCCATTTTGGCATTCTGCGCCTGTTCGAGACTGACCGTGGGGTCCGGGAAATAGGCACAGGTATAGACCATCTCATCGTCGAGCCAGAGCCTGTAAAAGTCGTTATCAATATCATAATGATGGGTGGCATTTGTTTTCGCCTTACCCTGGCTGATGCTGCGGTGTTTGCAGGAACGGGCGACAAATGTGGCAGTCTCTCTGGCCTTGTTTCTACGGCCTCGGTAAATGGCCTCCAGGAATTCGACAAGGTCGCCCTGCAGCTGAATGCCGCCCCGGCTGTAATCTTCTCCAAAATGCAGTTCCGGATTGATGATCAGGCGCCAGAATGTCCGGCGGTCCTGGATGGTGGCCATCGGGGCTACCCCATTGACCTGGCCCACGCCAAATTCATCCCATAGCCTGAATCCGATGGCAGGCTGTCCCAGCTTGTCATACAGGGTCTGTAAAAGCCGACGTTCGATGGCCCAGCACGTTGGAGTGCCGAGTTCAGTGTTTTGCTTGTTGATATCTAGCATGGGCAAATTCCGCAGTTGGCGAATTTGTTACAACTATCAACTCAGTATTAAGCCCATATGACGGAGTTCTGCACAGCCAGCGATTCTTGACGCCAAAGGCGAAGCTATCAAGGGGCCAGGCCATATACAGTTTTCCATAATATTCGAAAATTTTGCTCTGACTCCCAATAATACAAGTCTTTCAGGCATCTAGCAGATAATGCTAAAGAATTTATTCAGGGAAGTATTCGCCGCATGTCAAATTATTATCAAATATTGATCAACGTTCTGTCATATCAATCCGTCAGCATGTCCCCCCAGGTATTTCAGGAGGCGAACATGCTGCAACTCGACAAGGTCAGTGTTACCTACGGCAAGGACTTTACTGCCTTGCACCCAACATCACTGAAACTGGAGAAGGGCAAGTTCACGGTATTACTGGGGCCCTCCGGCGCAGGGAAGTCAACGCTGCTGCGTTCGCTTAATCTGCTCGTGCCGCCAACCAGTGGTGAGATAAAACACCAGGAACTTGGGCTGATACAGGCCAGAAGTGCCAGCTTGCGACAACACCGCCGACAAACCGCGATGATATTCCAGCAACACCAGTTAATTGGGCGGCACAGTGCCATGCTCAATGTACTGTCGGGACGGTTGGGATACTACCATCCGTTACGCAGCCTTTTCCCATTGCCTGACTCAGACAAGACGATTGCGCTCGAGTGCCTGGAACGGGTCGGATTACTGCACAAAGCTCTGGAACGGGTGGATAACCTGAGCGGTGGGCAACAGCAGCGGGTGGGTATCGCACGTGGGCTTGCACAGCAACCGCAACTCATTCTGGCAGATGAGCCCGTGGCAAGTCTTGATCCCGCAACGTCGCGCAAGGTGCTTTCACAACTGCACACGATTTGCCGTGAAGACGGGCTGACCGCCGTGGTCAGCCTGCACCAGGTTGAATTTGCCATGGAGTTTGCAGATCGAATCATCGGCCTGGCTGCCGGCCATGTGATTTTCGATGGTTCGCCGTCCGAACTGACAGAGAGTGCTCTTGATGATATCTATCACGGTGAGCCGCAATCGGCCGAGAGCAAAGATCCTGTAACAGTAACACCAGAACCCGAGCTGGCATACCAGACGTGATTCTAACTATTTTACTAACCAGGGGATATTCGAAATGAAAAAACTTTTACTTGCATTACTGACACTTGGCGTCGTCATGACTGGCATGCCGGTACAGGCTGCCAGCAGTAATCCGGACACACTGAAGGTGGCGTTGTTACCCGATGAGGATGCGTCCAGCGTGATTCGTCAAAACAGGAAGTTCAAGGAATATCTGGAAAACAAGCTGGACAAGGAGATTGAGCTGGTCGTGACGACGGATTATTCCTCGATGATCGAAGCGATGCGCCATAAACGGATCGATCTGGCTTACTTTGGCCCCCTGTCGTACGTGCTGGCCAAATCACGTAGTGATATCGAAGCATTCGCCGCGAAAACCAAAAATGGCAGTGCGACTTATCAGTCCGTAGTGATTGGAAATGTCTCGAAGAACATCAACTCAATTAGTGATATGCGCGGCAAGAACATTGCTTATGGCGACCAGGCATCGACTTCCTCGCACATGATTCCCAAATCGATTCTGGTCGACAATGGCCTGAAGCCGGGTAATGACTACCAGGAGCACTTTTTGGGTTCTCATGATGCCGTGGCTGTTGCGGTCCAGAATGGCACTGCGGATGCCGGTGGCCTGTCCAAGCCGATTTTCGAGTCACTGGTCAAGCGTGGCATTATCGACGCCAACAAGGTGCGGGTCATTACCGAATCAAAACCTTTCCCGCAGTATCCCTGGGCAATGCGCAGCGATCTGGATTCTGGTCTGAAAGAGAAGATCAAACAGACATTTTACAATCTCAAGGACAAGGAAATACTCAAGCCAATGAAGGCAGACGGGCTAGCGCCGATCGCTGATGCAGATTACAACGTGGTCCGCAATCTCAAGAAGTCTCTGAACCTGTAAACGGAAATTGAGACAATGCAACAAGACTATGTCGACATCATAGCGGGGCATCAGCGCCAACTTAGAAAAACGGTAATCCAGGTAGCGATGATCGTGCTGGTCGTCGCTGCCTGCGGTTACTATGTTGGTCTGTTTGATGCCGAACGTCTGGGCAATGGAGTACCCAGCATCATCGGGCTGATGGCCGAAAGTATTCCGCCGAACTTCAGCGAGGCACAAAGCTGGATTGGACCGTTGCTGGATACCCTGGCCATGAGTGTTGCCGGAACGGCGCTGGCAGTTCTGTTCTCGATCCCTCTGGGCATTCTGGCGGCACGCAATACATCGCCACACCCTGCAGTGTATCAGGCCGCGCGTGGTGTACTTAATGCCTTGCGTGCCATACCGGAACTGATCATGGGGATCTTGTTCGTGGCGGCAGTGGGTTTTGGCGCGCTACCCGGCGTACTGGCGCTGGGTTTTCACTCCATCGGCATGGTAGGTAAATTTATTTCCGAGTCGATCGAGCATGCTGACGAACAGCCGGTGGAGGCAATCCGTGCAGCCGGTGCCACCCCGTTTCAGGAAATTACCCACGGTATTCTGCCCCAGGTTATGCCACAGATAGCCGATGTTACGATCTATCGCTGGGAATATAACTTCCGAGCCTCCACTGTGATGGGCATGGTGGGTGCTGGCGGCATCGGGTTCGAGTTGATGAGCTCGCTGCGCCTTATGAGATATGACGAGGTATCTGCAGTCCTGCTGGTCATACTGGTGATGGTCACCCTGGTCGACGGGATTGGTACTTTCCTGCGCAAGCGATTCAAATAATGACAGGATATAAAATGAAACCAAAGATTGTAATTACCCACTGGGTGCATGATGAGGTGCTTGAATTTCTCGCACCTCATTTTGAACTGGTAACAAATCAGACACGCGAGACATTGCCCGGTGATGAGGTGATCGCTCGTGCCGCTGATGCCGACGGGATCATGGTGTTCATGCCCGATAGTGTTGATGCCGAATTTCTGGATGCCTGCCCGAAACTGCAGGTCGTGGCCGCCGCACTCAAGGGTTATGACAATTTTGATGTCCAGGCCTGTACCGAGCGCGGTATCTGGTTCACCATGGTGCCGGATCTATTAACCCTCCCTACCGCGGAATTGACCATTGGTCTGATGATTGCTCTCGGTCGCAATGTGCTGCCCGGAGATACATATGTTCGTGAACGTGAGTTCCATGGCTGGCGGCCGCGTTTCTACGGTACCGGTCTGGATGACAGTTGTGTGGGTATTATCGGCCTGGGCGCCGTTGGCCGGGCTGTGGCCAGGCAATTGTCGGGGTTTGAGTGTGAGCTGATTTACCACGATAACCGACGCCTGGACGCGAATGAAGAGGCCGCGCTGCAGGTCAAGTATCGAGATCTGGATGATTTGCTGACGCAGAGCGATTTCGTCTGTGTGATCCTGCCCATGTCAAACGATACGCAGCATTATATCGATCAGCCGCAACTGGCGAAAATGAGTGCGAGTACCTACCTGATCAATACCGGTCGTGGTTCCACGGTCAATGAGCAGGCCGTGGCAGATGCATTGGAGAACGGTCAGCTTGCCGGATATGCCGCGGATGTATTCGAGTTTGAAGAATGGGCACGTGCCGATCGGCCGCGGGAAGTACCGTCACGATTGTTGAATATGACCGACAAGACAATCTTTACGCCGCATATTGGCTCAGCCGTCGACAAGGTAAGACGTGAGATTGCCATGGAGGCCGCCCGTAACCTGGTTAGTGCATTTAGCGGAGAGATCCCGGGCGGCGCAATAAACGAGGTACAGCGGAAGAAGCTTGCCCAGACCGGACTATAGAAAAAGCGTGAAAAGTTGTCGGAGGGATTATTTTTTTATGCATGGCGGGGTCGGACCACAGCAACTCACTTGATAGGAATGACAGGGCACCCATATTTGAAGCGCCGGACCAGGATCGGCGACGGGTGCGGCTGACCGATTTTCGGCGCAGGCAGAATGTGGTTCTGTATTCTACCCGCAGGACGATGCACCGGGCTGTACGGTAGAGGCCGGTGAATAAAATAAAAGGGGACGGAGGGATTATTTTTTAGCCAATCC
>JASFNY010000126.1:0-5964 GCA_050116795.1 Thiohalophilus sp. | reverse complement strand
ATAAAACAGATAAATCAGGGCGGTGATGATAGAGAACAGAATGAAGACTTCATACAGGTTGCTGACCGGTATATGCCCGACGTCGTGGCTAATCAGGTAGGACTCACGCCAGCGCACCATCAGTCCGACAAAACCCATAGTGGTCGCGACCCAGACCATTGAGGTGGCAACCTTGCCGACAAATTCGTTGGGCCTGGCCAGATAGACAAAGTAAGTCACAGTTGCCATCACAAACAGGGCGCTCATCCACATGGTGGCAGACTGGCTGGAGATCAGAAACTTCAGGAAAAAGTTCTGTTCGGCCTGGCCGAGATCATTACCATACAGGCTCACCGCGAACAGACTGATGGCAGCGATGGCGATCATCAGAATGCGGGTCGCTTTCCAGTACCAACCCAGGGCAATCAGCGCCAGAGAGGTACCGAACAAAATACCGACCTCGTAATTGTCCATCAACGAAGAATACTTGTTCCAGGCAAAACCGGCGCCGAACAGCAATACCGCTGCCCAGATCCAGTCAAACAGACTCAACTGTTTGAAGAAGGACTGTTTACCCAACTGATCGTTAAATTGTTCCTTGGTTACCGCCATAGTCAATCACCTGTTTGTCTTGTTTGGCGTGAAGCGTAGTACTGATCCAGCTCTTGTCCCAGTTTATCGAATTGCTTGCTGAAATCACCCTGATTCCGGTTCCCCATGCCGGCCAGCATGACACGGCTGCCCTTACCTTCCTGGCGAATCATGACCCACAAACGCTGGTGGGTAATATAGAACATCATAAATATGCCGATTATCAACATAACGCAGCCCAGATAAACCACATTTTTACCGGGGGAACGGGTGATTTGCAGACCCGAAGCCTGGCGCAGGTCGAAATTGGTCAGCTGCAGGTAGAACGGGGAACTGTATGGCCCCATGGAGGCAAGGGCATTAACCGCATCCTCGAACCAGCGCCCCTGTCGCTCGCTGATCCCCTGTTTTACATTGACTCCTTCAGCCTGAAGGAGTTCCCAGTACATATTTTCCAGTACGGAATTGAGAATTTTCAGATAGGTCTCCGCGACCTTCATGCGTTGCTCTTCCGGCACCGTCTGACGAACACGCTGGTCGATGGCCTGATAACCGCCACGGTTGAATTCAGTGGTCAGCCTGACCATGGAAGTGACGATATTCTGTAACAGGGTATTATCCTGTATCTTGGCCTCAGACATGGCCTGGCTCGCGCTCTGCTCGGCAATATGCTGGATCCGGTCCTTGTCATTCAGCCAGGCATGGAAACGCATGAACCGATCGATAGACATTTTGTCATCAGCAGGAATATGCAGATAGCGGAAGGGATCGGCCGGGCTCTCACGCATGCCACTGAGGAAGAAATAACGACCTTCTTGCTGCACCGGGACCATGTAATTGACATACTCGCGTGCTTCCCCGTTCGGTCGCCGTATCTTGAAAGTAAAACTGGGACCGTAATTGGTGAACTTTTTGCTGCTCTTGCCCATCTCGCCTCCACGCACCATGTCAGTACCCTGAACGGCACGTGTCGCCTCGGCAACATTTTGTTCTTCGGCCGGAAACACATTGAACTGTTTGAAGTCCTCGAACTCGAGGGTCATGGTGCCTTGCGGAGTTTCAAGTTGCCGATGAGCAGCCACCTTGCCATCCACCTTGACCGGCTGAGGATTACTGTCGAATAACGGCCATGCCTTGAGGTGCATCAATGTGCCGCCATCGGAAAAACTGGCCTGATAAATCGCATAACCCCGATATATCAGCGGATGGTTAACAGCGATGGTTTTTTCCAGCGGCTTGTCCAGCTGATCATCATGGATAACCAGATCGCTTTCAAAAGATTTGGGCTGACCGGAAGCATAGTGCTCTACACGAAAATCCCGCAGCTCTACCGCGAACGGCAGTTCCTGGATCAGATAACCGTCCCGTACATTCAAAAATACCATGTTACTAACACTGTCTTCCGGCAAGGTAATACTGCCCCGGAAAGACCAGTTATCATGCGGGCCAAGACGACTGATCTCGGGTACGTCCTTGGCAGCGATATCCCGTTTTTCGATTTTGATATCACCCATCCATTCACGCACAGACATGCCGAGATTGCCGTCCATCAACCCGCCGATACAAATCACGACAATACCAACATGAGTAAACAGGTAACCAAGGCGATTCATGCTGCCTTTCATAAAGGCCAGAATGGTCGCATCCTCGTTGCTATTGCGACGTTCCCGATAACCCTGGTTGTTCAGAAAACGGGTAAACGTCTGCTCGGTCTGGGAAGGGGAATCACTGACATTCCATTCACGGAAGTTGCGCATCACGCGCAAGGATTTTTCTTTCATCCCGAGCCGGAAATGACGCATGTCGCGCAACATCACCGGCCCGTTGCGGTAAACACAGACGCTGGTGCTTAACAGCAGGAACCCGAGTAAAACCAGAAACCAGACCGCACCATATACATCGTACAGATCCAGTGCCATAAAGATTTCGTGCCAGTATGGCCCGAACTTGATGATGTAATCCTGATAGGACTGGTTCTGCTGCAGGACGGTGCCAATAACGGAAGCGACGGCAATGACCACCAGCATGGTGATTGCCAGATTCATGGAACCAAGAAACTCCAGCCACAAACGGGCAGGTTTTTGTTGTCGCGATTCGTTCACCATCTCTCCTGCTGCAAATCTACCTGGGTGGTGTGCGGGACAGGTTGACTTCATCCGGGCCGGTTATTTTTCTGCTTGGCCCGATAATATTCCAATCGATTATAAGTCCACCGTATCGAGCATAAGTTCCTTGGCGAAACAGGCTCTCGCCGGCGTACCAGAGAAAAAAAGGGCGGTAATCCGCCCTTTTCTGTATTGCATGTTTGCCAGAATAATCAGCAACCGGACATTAATGCAGACCGGAAATATAAGACGCTACCGCCATGATTTCGTCATCGCTCATCTTGCCAGCGATATCACGCATCATAGCGTTAGGGTCGTTACTGCGATTGCCGTCACGGAAGTCCTTGAGGGTCTTCACCAGGTAGTCGGTGTGCTGGCCACTCAGCAGCGGAAACTTGGCTGCCGGGTTGCCGGTGCCGGTCGGACCATGACAGGCGATACATGCCGTCAGGCCTTTTTCCATGTTACCACCCCGGTAAAGTTTCTCGCCAAACGCTGCCAGTTTCTCATCGGCCTGACCCATACTGGCCGACTGCTTGGCGTAATAAGCACCAAGATCTTCCATGTCCTGCTCGCTCAGGTTCGCTACCTGACCGGCCATAATCGGGTTAGAACGGGATTCACCTTTTTTGAAATCCGCCAGCTGCTTGACGATGTACCCGGCATGCTGACCCGCCAGTTTGGGGAAATTGGCAACCGTGCTGTTGCCGTTCGCCCCGTGACAGGCGGCACAGGCTTGCGCCTTGGACTCACCGGCCTTGGCATCCCCTGCAGCATGCGCCGCAGAGGCAAAAAGGGAAACCGCGAGAATACTGACTAACGTTTTGTACTTCATTTGTGACTGAACCAACTTTGCAATTATTGACAAACTGATCAGGCGCTTACTGTGCCTGGGAAACGATGTAGTCGACCGCAGCCTTGACCGCATCGTCACTCAGATCGGCACGTCCACCCTTGGCCGGCATGGCATTGAAGCCTTCGATAGCGTGTTTGTACAGGGTCTCTTTGCCCTTGGCGATACGATCTTTCCAGGCCGCCTTGTCATCCAGCTTTGGTGCGCCGGCTGCGCCGGTTGCGTGACAGGCAAAGCAGGCCTGCTGATATACTTTTTGACCGTCGTTAGCCTGGGCAACAGAAACCAGCCCGAACATGGCCAGAGACACAACAGTACCGGTAATTACTTTTTTCATTGTTTACTCCTAACTCCAAGGTGTTTTTGATGATATAGCCAAAAATTAGACCCATGACGCCCCCACAAGTTCGCCATGCTGGAATTTCTGCACACAAAACGGCACACTGTATATCAGCCGTCTGACACCCGGTCAAGACGGGCCATTATACCCTACAGACACCCCGAAACCCACTACCGAATTACCGTGAGCCGCCAACTCGACC
This sequence comes from Thiohalophilus sp., assembly GCA_050116795.1. GTDB lineage: Bacteria > Pseudomonadota > Gammaproteobacteria > UBA6429 > Thiohalophilaceae > Thiohalophilus. The sequence goes on along the minus strand of JASFNY010000126.1, from coordinate 1,894 downwards.
TGCTACGTCGCCCCTACTCGGACATCCGTTTTCTGCTCAGCGCCCCGCAACCGCGGCAGGCGCCGCCGGACACGGGGACCGAGGTCGCCTTTGCCGGACGCTCCAACGCCGGCAAATCCAGTGCTCTGAATGCCCTGACCGGCCGCAAGGCCCTGGCCCGAACCAGCAAGACCCCGGGGCGCACCCAGCACCTGGTCTTTTTTGCCCTCGACGACCAGCGCCGACTGGTGGACCTGCCCGGTTACGGCTTTGCCAGGGTCCCCGAGGCCATCCAGCGGCAATGGGGCCAGGCCATGTCCGATTACCTGCAGCAACGACAGTCCCTGTCCGGCCTGATATTGGTGATGGACATTCGCCATCCCCTCACCGACTACGACTGGCAAATGCTCGAGTTCTGCCGCCACGCCGATCTGCCGGTCCATATTCTGCTGACCAAGGCCGACAAACTCAAACGTGGCCCGGCCAAGAACACGCTGCTGAGAGTATGCAAGCAACTCGATGAATTCCCTCGAGTCAGTGTGCAACTCTTTTCTGCGACCAAAAAACAGGGGCTGGAAGAGGTCTTGAATGTGGTGGGCCGCTGGCTGGAAATTGAGCAACACGGAACGATACGAAAAAAAACCCCGGAATAGGGGTTGGGATGTGGGGAATTGCGTCATTCCGGGGTGAAGTAAACCCGGTATTGGGCGACCGGGCTATAAAATCCCGCTCTGGGTAGAAAGCGGGGTCAGACCTTGTCAATCTAGTATGCTCGGGAGTGACTTAACAGATCCCGATTGTGAACGTTTGTAAAATCTTTATCCCCTGTCTACGTTTAATTTTTATTTCAGCAATCTCCGCTACACTTTCTCAAAGAACACTTACCGATGCCTCCTCCGCCTTACGCTCGGCCAACGGAGTGCGCTGATATAAGTGACACTGTCCACATACAGGGGGAACTGCCGTGATCAGACGACTTCATCCTTCTCAGTTACTTAGCAGCCTGTTGCTACTGATTTTGCTTGTCCCCGAGGCCGATGCCATACCGGTCTTCGCCCGGGAATATAAGATGTCATGTGCTACCTGCCACGCGGCCTTCCCCAAGCTGAATGAATTTGGCAAAAGCTTTCAGGATTCCAATTACCGCCTGCCCAACTGGAAAGACGACACGGTCGTCACCGGGGATGACATGCTGGCCCTGGCCAAGACCCCACCGGTCGCATTTCGCGCCCAGGCCTATGCCCAGGCCCGCGACGCCGAGGCGGTCGATGTACAGACCGGCGAGACCACTGAAGTGGATGGCGATTTCCAGGCCCCCTATCTGATCAAGCTGCTCTCCAGCGCGCCACTGTCGGATCACATCAGTTATTACTTTTATGCGATTTTCGCGGAGAAAGGCGGCAACGGCGAAACCATTGTCGAGGACGCCTGGTTTTCCCATGACGCCCTGTTCGGGTCCGGTGTGGGCATGATGCTTGGCCAGTTCCAGGTCTCGGATCTGATGTTTCCGCGCGAGACCCGGCTTACCTTTCAGGATTTCATGGCCTATCGTATGGCCGGTATTACCTACGATCGCGGAGTGATCTTCAACACCGGCGCCGGCCCGCTCGATATCGCTATCGGGCTGGTCAATGGCAATGGCATCGAGGAAAACATCACCATCAACAGCCCGGGCTACCGACGCCCGGACCACATGTTCGACAATGACACCTCCAAATCGGTGTTCGGTCGCATTGGCACCGACATCGGTCCCGTCTCGGCCGGCCTGTTCGGATTCAGTGGCCAGCAGAAAAATGCCACCGGCCCCGCCGGCCTGGACAGCGGCGATCGCGACACCGACAAGCGGATCGTCGGTCTCGATTTCAACGGCAAGCTGGGTGCCAAGACCTACTGGTTTGCCCAACTGCTGTGGAAC
>JASFNY010000125.1:0-5981 GCA_050116795.1 Thiohalophilus sp. | reverse complement strand
CTCAAGCGGATATTCCGGCGTATTCACCCAGACATCCACGCCGGTGACCAGCTTGCGGGCCAGGGCCATGTCGTAGCCTTCAAGCAGAATAATCTTGCCGATAAATTCCGGTCGCAAGGAATATTCGTGGATGGTACGAATCAACTCCTGTCCCGGGTTGTCACGTGGATGGGCCTTGCCGGCAAAGACCAGCATCACCGGTCGCTGTGGATTGTTCAGCAATCGCGCCAGGCGTTGCGGATCGGACAACAGCAGCGTGGCCCGTTTGTAAGTAGCAAAGCGTCGCGCGAAACCCAGAACCAGGACGTTCTGTTCCGGCTCACTGGTAAAGCTGGTCAGGCGACGCAGTTGTGCCTCGCTGAAACCGGCCCGCATGAAACGGCGCCGGGTCCGCCGGTTGACGTCTTCAAGCATTTGCGCCTTGAGCTCCTGACGCAGACTCCAGTAACGGTGATCCTGAATCGTGTCAATGCATTCCCAGTACTCGGGTCTGTTCAATTCGCTGCGCCATTCGCGAAACCGCATATCAAACAGGTTGACCCATTCGCGCGCCAGGAAAGTCTGCACATGCACACCGTTGGTGACATAGGAAATCGGGTTCTCATTGTGTGGCACCTGCGGCCAGACATAGCCCTCCATGCCTGACGCCACGCCACCGTGTATCCGGCTAACACCGTTATGACTACGCGAACCGCGCAAGGCCAGCGCCGTCATGTTAAAACTGCCATGATTACTCGGTGAGTCACCCAGCGATAGAAAAGCTTCAAAGTCGACATGCAACGACTTGACGTAATGCTTGAAGTAGCGGGTCATCTGATCAGAGGAAAAGATATCATGCCCTGCTGCTACCGGCGTGTGAGTCGTGAACACGGTCCCGGCCGCCACCTGCTCGAGTGCTGCGTTGAAATCCAGACCTGACTCGACCAGTTCACGACAGCGTTCGGGGATCTGGAAAGCCGCATGACCTTCATTGATATGCCAGACTGTCGGCTCAATACCCAGTGCCCTGAGCGCGCGTACTCCACCGATGCCCAGCACGATCTCCTGCTGAATACGGGTGCTACTGTCACCGCCATACAACTGGAAGGTGATGCTGCGATCCTCGGCAGTGTTCTCTTCCAGATCGCTGTCGAGCAGATAAAGACGAATGTGCCCGGCACGCGCAACCCAGACCTTGAGGTTGACGGTACGCCCCTCGATCTCCACATCGACGCAACATTCGTTACCCGCACTGTCATGGGCCGGCTGAATCACCAGTTCATCAAAATTGGTCTGCGTGTACTGTGCTAACTGATGGCCCTTGCCATCGATGTACTGGGTGAAATATCCCTGGCGATACAACAAGCCGACGGCGACAAATGGAATACCCAGATCGCTGGCTGCCTTGCAATGGTCACCGGCCAGTATGCCGAGACCACCGGAATAGATCGGAAAACTTTCATGCAGACCGAACTCGGCACAGAAATAAGCCACCAGGTCATTTTCCGGGTCCAGGTAGTCGACAATTTCCGCGCTGATCTGTTTCTCATGGTAGGTTTGAAAGGATGACATGACCCGCGAATATTCATCCATGAAAATATGATCGATGACCGCCTCGTCAAGCTTCTCCTGGGCAATACGGCGCAGGAACACCTTGGGATTGTGGTTGCACTCTTCCCAAAGCGCGTCATCCAGCCGGTAGAACAGTCCTCGCACATCCCTGTCCCAGCTGTACAACAGATCGTTGGCCAGCTCTTCGAGTCCCAGCAGCTTTTCCGGGATGTTTGGCCGGACCTCCAGCTGAAAGATATTTTCGGTCATCGCTTGAATCTACCCTTAGAATAAAGAAATTCAGTTGTAATACGGATAGTGCTCGACAGAACGCGGCCCGCCTTGCGGTCGAGGCCTTCGCCCCATCTCTGAAACCCTACCCATTTTGCCTCTTATAGCAGAAATTTTGCGTGCACGTGATGACAAATTTATGCTGTTCGACGGGCATCTCATTTGGGGTTCTGACGGGCAACAGTGATGCCACATCGCGGTGCAGCCGGCCCTCGCTGCACCATTTCATCCCCATTTAATACTCGCCCCTGCACCCGGAGTGGGCGGCCTGCCCCCTGAAATCCGTTCCGAGCTGTGCTAGGATCGCACATTATTCATTCAATTCGGTCTTCTTTCATTCCCGCTACGCAGGCCCTGTTCCTTCGGGCGTTTGAACGACAGCACCGTCCAAGACAAACAGGAATACCCAAGGAATCTCTATGCAAATTTCCGAAAACAAGGTAGTCACCATCGACTACACCCTGAAAGACGACACCGGCAATGTCATCGACTCATCCCAGGGCGGCCCCGGTCTGGCCTATCTGCACGGTGCCAGCAATATTATCCCGGGCCTGGAAAATGCCCTGGCCGGCAAGAACCAGGGTGACTCGGTGAACGTGAGTGTTCAGCCGGAAGAGGCCTATGGCCAGCGTGACGACAGCATGATTCAGACCGTGCCGAGCGATATGTTCGAGGGTACCGAAGTCCAGGTCGGCGCGCAGTACCAGGCGATGACCCCGGAAGGCCAACCCCTGACAATTACGGTCATGGAGATCAAGGATGACGGTGTAGTGATCGACGGCAACCACCCGCTCGCCGGTCAGACCCTGCACTTCGATGTAACCATTACCGAAGTGCGTGATGCCACCAAGGAAGAGCTGGACCACGGCCATGTCCATGGTCCGGGTGGTCACGACCACTGAATAAATCCAGTAACCATGACCAACAAAAAAGCCGGGCATTGCCCGGCTTTTTTGTTGTATCAATCAGTCTGAATCAGGCTGTCACATTCTGCGACTTGAGTTCACGCGCCTGTTTCTTCATCAGATCGACAATGGCATACACGCCGACGTGGCGGTTGGGCGAGAGGTGTTCATCGAGCTTGAGTTTCTCAAAGAACTCATCCACGTCCAGTTGTTCGATCTCATCGGCAGTGCGATCCTCAACCAGCTGGATCAACAGGGCCAGTACACCCTTGATAATGCTGGTGTCGCAATCACCATGAAAACGGATCAGTTGGGATTTATCAGGATTTGAATAGGCGCTGACCCAGACCTGGCTCATGCAGCCCTTGACCTTGTTGTCTTCCAGGCGGACTTCTTCAGGCAGGGCCGGCAGGTTTTCACCCAGTTCGACCAGGTATTGATAACGTTGGTCCCAGTCACCCAGCAATTCAAAAGTATCGACGATATCGTCCAGCGATGTCATGAGTACCTGCCGATTGAATCAGACGCTGAAGGATTCACCGCAACCGCACATATCCTTGATATTCGGGTTACGAAATTCAAAACCTTCATTGATGGCGTTGGTCTTCATGTAATCGACCTCGGTGCCGTCGATGTTCGACAGGCTCTGCTTGTCGACCACAACCTTGACGCCATGGCTTTCAAATACCACGTCATCATCAGTGACTTCATCGGCATAATCGACCACGTAGGCGAAACCGGTACAACCGGATTTGCGGGTACCCAGTCGCAGACCGATACCACTACCACGCTTGCCGAGCATGGATTCAACGTGTTTGGCGGCGCTTTCGGTTAATTGGACTGCCATGATTCAAATTCCTCCTGCTTAAAACATACCCAGTGTCAGGCGCGCTTCGTCGGTCATGCGATCAGGGGTCCACGGTGGATCCCAGACCAGTTCGACCGTCGCATCGCTGACACCTTCGACACTCTTGACCGTGCGTTCCACCTGGCCCGGCATGGAACCGGCCACCGGACAACCCGGTGTGGTCAGGGTCATGGTGACGGCAACCTTGTTGTCCTGATCGATTTCGACGTTATAGATCAGGCCGAGCTCATAGATGTTCACCGGGATTTCCGGATCGTAGACCGTTTTAAGCGCCTCGACGACCCGTTCCTGCAGCGGTGCATCGCTATTGACGGCAGGTGCGTTGTCATCGCTGCCCTCGGCATTCGCACCGACTTGCGGCTGAAATACGACTCGTCTGGAGCTCATTATGCCACCTCTTCGGATTGCATCTTTTCGGTTACGACCTTGTCCAGTATTTTGTGCAGTCTTTCATGAACATGCTGACGCAACGGCTCGATATCAATGGTATCGATAATTTCATCGGCAAAACCAAAGCACAGCATCTTCTGGGCCGTGGCGGTTTCGATACCGCGCGAACGCATGTAATAGATCTGTTGCGGATCGAGCTGGCCGACAGTGGTACCGTGACTGGCCTTGACGTCGTCGGCGTAGATTTCAAGCATCGGCTTGGTATCCACCTCTGCGTTACGGGTCAGCATCAGGTTGTCGTTGCGCAGATGCGCGTCGCTCTTCTGCGCGTCCTCGGCCACCAGGATGCGTCCGTCGAACACCGCGCGACCCTTGCCATACAGAATGCCGCGGAAGTTTTCCTCGCTGGCGCAGTGCGGTTTGGCATGATCGATATCCAGGTGGAAATCAGTCAGTTGCTTGTCGCCCACGGCATACAGTCCGTTGAGCTTGCACACTGCTTCTTCATCCTGGAAGCGGACCTTGTAATCGGTACGCGCCCAGGCACCACCCAACGCCATGCTCGTGCCATAGTACTCGCTGCCCTTTTGCTGCGAGACAAACAGGTTGCTCAGGTGATAGGCCTGGCTGCTTTCGTTCTGTACCCGATGATGGGTCAGAGAGGCAGATTCATTGACGATGATCTCGCTAAGTACATTATTAAAGTAGAGTGAATCACCGGTACTGATAAAGCGTTCTATCAGGCTGGCCTGGCTGCCCTTCTCCATCACGATCAGGTTACGCGGATGGGCCATTACGGCATCTTCCAGTGCCAGGCTCAGGTACAGGACCTCGATCGGCTTGTCGAGCTTGACGCCTTTATCAACATGCACGAATGCACCGTCATTGATCAGGACGGTATTCAGCGCGGTAAACAGGTGTTGCGAGTGGTTGGCGGTCTGGCCGAACCAGGTACCCAGCAGTTCAGGATCGGTGGACAACGCGGAACGCAGGCTGCCAATGCGAACACCCTGCGGCAGCTGTTCGAGATCGGACAGCTCGGGAACGCAACGACCATTGGCAAACACCAGGCGGTAGCTGTCCAGGTTCGGCAGCAACCAGTCTTCCAGGTCCACTTTCTGCAGTGCGGTAAACTGTTCGGTGAACGGACGGAACTCGTGCTTCAACAGGCCGTCGATGCTGGTGTACTTCCACGCTTCCTGCTTGCGGTAAGGTACCGGCAGGGTATTCATCGCTTCACGCGCCTGTTGGCGGGCTTCGTCCAGCCAGTTTAGCTTGTCTTCCGGCAGATCGGATTCGCCGGACCTGGCCAGTTTTTCAAACCATTCGCGGGATTGTTCGTTGGCGGGGCTCATGCAGCCGCTTCCTCCTCGATCCAGCTGTAACCTTTCTCTTCCAGTTCAAGCGCCAGTTCCTTGCCACCGGAACGGACGATCTTGCCGTGGGCAAGCACATGCACATGATCCGGCTGAATGTAGTCGAGCAGACGCTGGTAGTGGGTAACCAGGATCACGGAACGTTCCGGGCTGCGCAGCGCGTTGACGCCTTCGGCAACGATGCGCAGCGCGTCGATATCCAGACCGGAGTCGGTTTCATCGAGCAGGGCCAGCTTTGGTTCCAGCATGGCCATCTGCAAAATCTCGTTACGTTTTTTCTCACCACCGGAGAAGCCGGCGTTGACACTACGTTTGAGCAGCTTTTCATTCAGTTCGACCAGCTTGGCCTTTTCCTTGATCAACTGCATGAACTTGACCGAGTCGAGTTCCTCTTCACCGCGTGCGCGACGAATGGAGTTCAATGATTCTTTCAGGAACACCATGTTGTTCACACCGGGCAGTTCAACCGGGTACTGCATGGCCAGGAAAACGCCTTGCTGGGCACGTTCCTCGGTTTCCAGGTCCAGCAGGTTCTGACCTTCGAAAATGATTTCACCTTCGGTCACTTCATAACCGTCACGTCCGGACAGCACATAGGCCAGCGTGCTCTTGCCCGAGCCG
>JASFNY010000124.1:0-5984 GCA_050116795.1 Thiohalophilus sp. | reverse complement strand
GTCTACAGACTGCACCGGTGGCGGCGTGTAAAAGTCCAAAACATTGAATCTCAGCAGGGCGAGAAAAATTACTATAGCCAGACCGATAAGTAATATATGCATCCTTTTCATAGTTGTTATTCCCTTTGTTCTGAATTGTTCGAACACGCATGGCAACGCCCCTGCGCGTGGCTAATCACAACTCTGTATCACTTTCATATCTTTGGTGATCGGCAGCAGAAATATATTTTGAAGTATGGTGTAGCGGAAAAATCTTATTTTTTTAAGAATAGCTTTTTTTTATAGTTATTCAATCAACTTTGCAGTGGTATGCATAAGTCCTGTAGTTAGTCGTAATTCTGTTATTAGAGTTATTGCAAATAAAAAAAGGCGCCCCGCAGGGCGCCTCTGACTTGGGAGGAGTCAGGGGAAGATCTTACGCAGCCTGTTCCTTGGCGGCACGGGCCTGCTCGGCTTCTTCCGGTGAATAGGCCGCACCGGACCAGAGCATCTCGTAGGCAATTTCCTCGTTGCCGTTTTCACACAGCTCCAGCACCTGCTTGAACAGCGGCTGGAAGGTTTCGCTCTTGTGCGATTCCTCGTGGTCCTCGAAGGTGTTCCAGAAGGTGATAATCAGCGCTTCCTTGCCCTTCATCGGACTTTCGACCGCCTGGCCGATAGTGGAGCCCTCGTTTGAGACCGCACCGCTGTTCAGGCAGACAAAGCCGCCCACGAAGCCGGTGTCGGAATGATAGGTTTTGACGTTTTCACACAGAAACGCGACGCGCTCCTGCAGATCGTCAATCGTGTATTCCGGTTTCAGGATGACGCGGTTGATAGTCACCACACCATCATGCGGAAAGTTCTTGATCAGATCGCCAGCCATTTTGCTCACCTCCGTAGAGAGTTAGATATTCAGCAATTACTAATATAGTAGACTCATAAATAAAGTCAAGACGATCAAATATAATTTTTATAACCCTAGTAACTACGTAGGATATTAAAGAAATGCGGGTAACGACGGGGTTTTCAAGGGTGTAAGTGACTGAAAAGTCACATAATAAGTCAGATCTTTTGCCACAGCTGGCGGACCGTGTCGGCCAGGGTCATGGGATCGAAGGGCTTGGTAATGACATCCAGGGCCCCCTGGGCGCGCAAGTGTTCTAGCTCCTCGGGCTGGACCTTGGCAGTCATGAACAGCGCCGGGGTATCGGCCAGGCCTGAAAGCTTGCGCAGTTCCGCCAGGGTCGTGGGGCCGTCCATTCCGGGCATCATCACGTCCAGAATCAACAGGTCGGGCGCAAATTCGGCGGCATTGGCGAGCGCCTCGGCCCCGGTGGTGCAGATTTTCACCTGGAAATCGCCGACTTCCTCCAGGGCAATTCGGGCAATAGTCTGAATATCCGGCTCATCTTCCACATACAGAATCCGGTGCAATGGCGCCTTGTTCATGCCTGTTCCTTCTCGCTTGATGTTTCACTCGAGCGGGCCTGCTGATGCAGGCAGGCCGAGAGGGTTTGCAGGAGGGTTTGTCGCGAGGTCGTACTCTTGAGCAGGGCCGCGCTGACCTCGCGGGTCGCCGCTTCTTCCACCTCGTGGTTGGAAAAGATCACCGTGGCCGGCTGGGGATCCAGGTCCTTGATGGTTTCCAGCAGCTCCAGACCGGAACCATCGGGCAGTTTCACGTCCAGCAGTACCAGGTCAAAAGATTCGCGGTCGAGCAGATCCCGGGCCTGTTGCAGGCTTCGGGCACTGGTCAGTCGTACCCGGTCCTGCAACATTTGCCCGACAATTTCATGCAGGTCGATTTCATCCTCCACGTATAAAACCTTTGGCTGCTTGTCGGTCGTGCGGTGCAGAGCTTTTTCTACCGACTGCAACAGTCTTTCCTGGTCGAGCGGCTTGTCCAACCAGTCGACGATATTGGCAATCCCGCCTTCCAGCTGGTTTCGGGACTCGTTGGCTATTGCCGAGACCACGATAACCGGCAGCTGTTTCCAGTCGTGCGACTGGCGCAGCTGGCGAATCAGATCCAGCCCGTTGAGATCGGGCAGCAGAATATCCAGCAACAGGGCATCGTAGTGGTGATGTTCAAGTGCCTGCATCGCCTCGCCGGCAGTGATGCAGATATCGCTCTGGTAACCCTGGCGGGCCAGCATCAGTTGTAACAGGCCGGCGATATCGGTGTCGTCCTCGCAGATCAGCAGCCGGTGCGGCCGGGGCGTATCCAGGCTGATGATCTGGTCCTTGATGCGGGTAATCGACTGGTGCCGGTAAATCGGCAGGTCGAAAAAGAACGTGGTGCCGATATTCGAGCGGCTGACAAAATTGATATGACCACCATGCTGCTCGATGATGGCGCGGGCAATGCTCAGGCCCAGGCCCGTGCCGCCGGTGCGTCGGCTGTCTGAAGCATCGGCCTGGCTGAAACGTTGAAACACCTTGCTGCGAAATTCATCGGTGATGCCTTTGCCGTGGTCGGTCACACTGATGCGCACAAAATACTGTTGCACCCGTGCATCGATTTCTACCGTATCGCCGGAATGTGAAAACTTCACCGCGTTGGACAACAGGTTGTTCATCACCTGCATCAGGCGGTGTTCATCGGCATACAGTTCCAATTCGGGGATGTCCGCCGCCAGCATCAATTCGACATTGTACTGACGCGCATAAGCCAGGTTGTTCTCCAGCGCCTGTTGCAGAAAACTGCCAAGCTGAACGGGTTCATAGTTGAAAGCCATCCTGCCGGATTCGATCTTGTTGATATCCAGTATGTCGTTGATCAGATGCAGCAGGCGTTCGGTATTGCGGCCGGCAATCTCCAGCAGGGAATGGGCCTGTTCAGGAAGTTCCTTGCCCAGGTTGCCGCTGAGCAGTCCCAGTGAACCGCGGATCGAGGTCAGCGGGGTGCGCAGCTCGTGGCTGACGGTGGAGATAAATTCGTCACGAATTTTTTCGATGCGTTTGCGTTCGGTAATATCCACACCGATACCGAGAAAGCCGATACATTTGCCTTGCTCGTTGGTCATCTCGGTGATCGACAACAATACCGGAAAGCGGCTGCCATCGCGGCGAATGTATGTCCATTCCTGTTCGTCCGGGATGCCGCGCCGTGCCAGGGCAACAAAGGCCTCGAAGCCGGGCTGGATCGAGGTTTCCAGTTCCTCGCCAAGCTCGCGGGCGCGGGCGGCGATCTCCTGTGTATCATGAAATACTTCCGGACTGTGTATACCGATCATCTCTTCTGCCGAATATCCCAGCAAGCGTTCAGCCGCCCGGTTGAAACTCATGATCGTGCCATTCTCGTCGGTGGCAATAATAGTGAAGTTGGCGCTGTTGAGAATGGCATTCTTGAGTCCGAGTGTGTGCGACAGTATCTCGGCGTTGTTTTTCTGATCGGTAATATCACGTAGCGAGATCGACGCACCCTGCAGGGTCGGATGGATCGCCACTTCCAGCCATTTGTGGCTGCCAGGGGAGTAACAGTCAAATTGTCGAGAGGACTCATTATTGAGAGTGTCCTCCAGCGCATTGCCGATCAAATCCAGCAGCACGGAGGCGGTATCCTCCAGGCGCTCGCCTATACTGAGCGGTTTGTCCAGTTTGAGCAGGTCGTGGGTAAGGGTGTTGGCATAAAGCACCCGGTGCTCGCGATCGACCGCGACGAAAGCTTCGGCCGTGCTTTCCAGGATATGGCTGATGGTATTGCGTTGCTCGAGCAGCCGGTCCTCGAACTGGATATGTACCAGTTCCATGCTTAGCCACTGCGCCATCAGCTGCACCAGTTCCCGTTCGGCCTGGGTGAATTCCCTGCTGCGTGATTCAGTACCGGAGAAACTCAATGCGCCGAACAACTGTCCGCCGGTATACAGTGCTGTGCCGATATAGGATTCCAGCTTGTAATCCTTATAGAACTGCAGGTCGCGCCATTCCGTTTCACCGGCATTGGTGATCGCGGTAAGTGCGTGTCCCTGCAGCATCTGCCCGCAATAGGTTTCTTTCAACGGATAGACAAGCCCTTCCTTGAGATCGTCGTTCTTTGCGCAGGCATACAGGATGGTGTAGTTATCGTGTTCGATGCGCGACAGCGCGGCATACTGAAGTCCCAGTTGTATGCATCCATACTGGAGAAGACGCCGTGTCTTGGCGGCAAAGTCCAGGTTGGAGGAGATGATGTCATACAGCTGGGCAAGGCGTTCCTCGCTTTTGCGTAGCTCGCGGGTGCGTTCCGCGACCAGGACCTCGGCGTAATTACGTCGGGTCAGGTTGCTGCCGACCACCCCGGCAATCAAAAAGGTAATCGCCAGCGTAGCGAACAGGGCAAACCACGGCATCAATGTCATGCTGGAAGGGAAACGTCCCGGCACCGGCCTGATCAGTAACGCCCAGTCCTGATTCAGAATCGTCAACGGACGACGGTAATCGTATTTGCGAACCATGAAACGGGCCGCGGAAGGCGAGCGCAGCGTCGGATCGGTAGGGTGGTACAACAGCAGCTGATCGTCCTGAGCGCTGTTGATGATCGCAATATCCAGCGCCCGGCTGCTGGTGGTGCGCTGGGCCAGGGCGGCATCGATGAATTCGTCGAAATCCAGCAACAGCATGACAAAGCCACGCAGGCTGATATTGTCATCGTAATAGACCGGTGCAAAGATGCGCAGCGATTGCGGCGTCCTGTTGTCCTCGCTGCCCATGTCCGGCTGCACCAGTAACTTGTGATCGCGGGTTATGTCATGCAGCTGTTTGCCCAGCGTCGTATCGGCCGCGATGTTCAGCCCGCTCATCAGTTTGGCGTATTTTTCGGGTACTGCGTAGCGGACGGGGTAGGCCGTCGGATTTCCGTTCTCGCGCGGCAACCAGAAAACGGCCTTGATGTAATGGTGACGCAGCGCCACGTTATTGGTGAAGCTTGCGAATTCGTCTTCTTCCACCTTGTCGGAAGAGTCGTACAGCCCGATCAATCCCTGCAGGACCTTCTGCAGGACATCCCCCTCGGCAGAAATCGCGTGGAAATGTTCATCAAAGGCGAGCTGCAGATGGTGTTGCTGGGCCTGCTGCTCGTTGTTGCGGATGTACAGAAACAGGGCAAACGCAATGACCGCACCCAGGAAAACGATTCCCAGGCAGAGACCATTCAGATAGGAACGCAGATCCTGGCTGATCAAATAACAGTCCTTTTGTCGCCCGTTAAACAAGACAGACCGCACCGTTGGGGTGCGGTCTACCAGTTTGCCTTGCGCGGGCGCCGACGGCAACGATCCGTTGCGCCGGCTGACTGCCTCAGCTCAGGTACAGGAACAGTGCGCCGTTGCCGCGACGGATGTTCAGCAGCAGTTGTTCGCTGTTACCAATTACCTTGCGCATCTGGTCCACGCTTTTGACAGGTTTGCGGTTTACCGAGACGATCACATCGCCCGGGCGCAGTCCGGCATTCCAGGCGGGACTGCCCTGTTTCACCTCGCTCACCAGTACACCTTCCACCTGGCCGTGCAACGGGTGCCCTTCCGGAATATCACCAAACTTTGCACCGGTCAGGTGGGCGTGCAGTTTCTCGCCGCCCTGGCTGTGCTTGCTGACCGGTTCCTCGATGGTGACCTTGACGAACCGGGGTTTGCCTTCACGCAGCAGTGTCAGTTTGACCTCGCTGCCGATGCGCAGCAGACCGATGGTATTGCGCAGTGTATTGGCATCAGTGATGGACTCGCCATCCACCTCGGTGACGATGTCACCGGACTTGATGCCGGACTTTTCGGCAGGTGAGCCCTTGTCCACCTGGGTAATCACCGCACCTTCGCCGCGGTGCAGGCCAAAGGCCTCGGCCAGTTGCGGGGTCAGGTTCTGGGCCTGCACGCCGAGTCGGCCGCGGCGGACCTCGCCAAATTCCACCAGCTGGGCCATCACGTTATTGGCCATGTCGATCGGAATGGCAAAGCCGATCCCGATGTTGCCCCCGCTACGGGAGAAGATCGCGTTGTTGATGCCGATCAGCTCGCCGTTGAGATTGA
>JASFNY010000123.1:0-5984 GCA_050116795.1 Thiohalophilus sp. | reverse complement strand
ATGACGCAGGACACATCCTTGGTTCTGCCAGCATCCTGCTGGAGCTGGAGGAAGGTGAAACCAACCGCAAGGTGGTCTTCTCAGGTGATCTGGGCAATGCCGGTCGTCCACTGTTACGCGACCCGGTAGCACCGCCCGGTGCCGACGTGGTGGTGATGGAGACCACCTATGCCGACCGTACGCACAAAGCCCTGCAACCGTCGATCGATGAATTGTACGAAGCCATCACTGACACTTTTCAACGTGGCGGCAACGTGATCATTCCCACCTTTGCCATGGAGCGCGCCCAGGAAATTCTCTATTACCTGCGTGAAGGTATCGAACAAAAACGCCTGCCGGAAAACATGCAGGTCTTTCTTGACTCACCCATGGCCATTTCCGCCACCGCAATATTCGAACACCACCCGGAATGCTACGAAGCGGACGTGGCCGAGCTGTTCAGGGAAAACCGAGATCCTTTTCAGATGAAAGGTCTTCATTTCGTGCGCGAGACTTCCGAGAGCATCGGCCTCAACAAGGTAAATGGCGCAGTTATCATGGCCGGCTCGGGCATGTGTACCGGTGGCCGGGTGCGTCATCACCTCAAGCATAACCTGTGGCGCTATGACTCGAGCGTTGTATTTGTCGGCTTCGCCGCCAACGGCACTCTCGCACGCTACATCGTCGATGGGGCTAAACATGTGCGTATCTTCGGCGAGACCATCCAGGTACACGCCAGGATACATACCATCAATGGTTTTTCCGCCCATGCCGACCGCGAGGAATTATTGACCTGGCATAAAGCCGTCGGCGCGCCGCGCACCTTCCTGGTCCACGGCGAAGAAGAGGTAATGCAGGAATTTGCTACCGTGTTGCCAAATACGCAGGTGGAACTGCCCCGCCTGGGTGATCAACACGAACTGTAGACATAATGCATACCGATTACGCTTTGCAGGTCATATCCTGAGCACAGCACATTGGCGATTTCACCATGCCGTGTCCATCCGGGCATTTGGAGACGTGTACCTTGGTGCCGTCATCGGTGGTAATGGTATCGAATACCAGTTCCTTGCCGCACTTGCCACACGTCATGGTGCCGATGCTCATTCCGCACTTTTCACAAACGTACATTGCCATCGGGATTCTCCTTATCGTATTGATTTGAATATTGCCGAGTATAGAAGAAAACCAGGCCGGATGAAAAACCCGGCCCTGATATTTGACAGTAAAGAAATTATTACCACATAAGATAAAAGGAAATGAATACATTCCCATTGAATACTATAAATCTGTTTTTATTTAATGCGTATTACAATAAATTTTGCCACGTTGCTGACATCCACGATTTCATCGATGGCAAAACCGACCTGGCCCAGCAGTGAATGCCATTCGCTTTCAGTGCGCTCACGGCCACGGGTATTGACCAGCATCTGCATATCGAAGCCGGCGATGGTCTGATCGATCCCGCATTCCGCTGCCACGTTATCGGCGATCACGGCACTGGCGCCGGTCTCGCCCATCGCCTCTCGCAGATTCTGCAGCACCTTGCAGGCCTGCTCATCATCCATACCGTGAAATATCGCGGCAAACAGGTAGATATCGCTATTGCTGTTCGCGCGCGGAATAACTTCGAGCATATCCCCGCCCTCAAATTCCATCCGTTCCAGCACTGCTATTTCACCCTGCTGACGCCAGTACTCTTTTGCACCGGCAATCACTTTCGGTCGATCGAAGACCAGCGCCTTCAACCGGGGCTGCTGTTTAAGTATCGCCAGGGATTTGCTGCCCTGAGATCCGCCCACATCGATCAGCCTGTCAAACCGGCTCCAGTCAAAATCAAACAGGTAACCGGATCCAATCAGGTTCTCGACCGTGTCCATCGCACGCGAGAAGGCCTGATCCAGTTCGGGATGGTCGTCCATGTATGTAAACAGGTCGGCACCGTGGCTGAGTACGAACGGCGTCTCTCCGGTGCGTATCGCCGGTTCCAGTGATTCATACCAGGGCAGGCTCATAGTCGGTGAATTGTGTAGCATTATCATGGCCCTGACACTCTTCGGGTGGTCAGACCGCAAGCAGTCCGACAAATTCGAGTTGGAAAAGCGGCGCCCCGGGTGTTCGGTGAAAATACCAATCGAGGCCAGCATGCGCATAAGTCTATAGAGGTGGTCCTCATCCAGTGACAGCGAATCGGCCAGTTCCGCACTGCTGCGGGTACTCTCGCCAAGCTCGTCGGCCAGTCCCAGCGAGGCGGCCACATACAGGGCTCGCGACTGCCAGAATGCCGAACCAATCTGAATCAAGCGAAAAGGCGGTGGCGTGAGCTTGCCAGGCAGCACCGCCAGCTTATTGGCCAGGGCCATCAACCGGTTAAACACCCAGACCTTGAATCGATGCTGCTGCAACATAGCCATAGCTTTCTCCCGGTACAGGAATACAAGTATAGTGCTCTGCCCACTTTAATCACCATGGGTTCCGGAATACTGTTGAATAGACGAGGATCGAACCATCTTCATTGATTTGTCGTGCAATCAAACCTAGGATAAATAACCAACAATAATTCATACAATCAGGCAGGGACGATCATGTATGAGAACACTCCTGACGGACAGGGTGAGACACGATTACCATTTATATGGGTTGACCGTTACTTAAAGCCGATTTCAAGGCTTGCTGCCTGGTTTCAAGAGCGTTCGAAAACGCTTGTCGAGAGCATTTTCTGGATAGTGGCCCTGGTTGGTATCGCACCAGCCTTGCGAGCCGGATTGCTTTTCCCCTTCAACTGGAGCCAGGGCACAGGGCTTTCCTACACGGTTTCCTGGCTGGATGACATCTTCGCATTAATCAATCCTGAAATCTCGACGGCAATTCGAATCAGCATCGTCGCGGCTGTGCTGCTGGCGGCAATGTTTGTGTTATTTATCATGGCGATTGGCCGTCGGACGCATGCCAGTTTAATCACGCTTTTACCGTTCCTGATGATTATCCTGCCTTATCTGGCAACCAGGCTTGATATGCTGCAGGGCCAGCCAATCTGGCTTCTGCTGGCGAACGGGGCTTATGTTCTCTCGGCATTTGCGATGTTCCTGTATTTTATTGTCGCAGGTCGCGTTCTGTCTTTGTATTTCCTGTTGTTCCTGGCGTTCCTGTATATATGGCAATCGATAGATGAACTGCTTGGCTGGGACCAGATCATTGCCTTTGCCGTGGCCAGTCTGGTTCTGAGTTTCATTTACGAAACAGCTCGCCAGAACTGGCCCGTAATGAAGCAACTGGGTCGGCACGGTGCATTAAAGCTGATACGAAGAACCTTCAGCCTGTGGTCCCCCACCCTGATCATGATCGCTGTCGGTATCTGGATCAGTAACCAGATTACCAACACTACCGAACTTACGCTTTATGAAGAGGACGTGGTAACGCCCTACTGCGTTTTCCTGGATGCGCAGCCTCCAGGCCAGCTCAAGTGTCCTGGCAACCAGACCTTTGTCGAGAAACAGGCTCTCCAGATAGTGAACAATGACCCGGAGCCGGATATTTGTGCTGTGCGCTCCGAGGCTCGCTATCTGTATCGGGAAGGCGATCAAATGCCACATGAGGTCGCACGTTTTGGTTGCCCCCGGAACTTTCATGCTGTCAAAGACGACTATGTTTACTATTTATCACGAGAACCGTTCTTCGTCAGTCTCGACAAGACATTTGAATTTAAATTCAAGGTTATGAAATGGCGACTCAACATCGCCAAACGCGAAATCAACAGATCGCATATTCTTAACCCCGTCTGGGTGGGACAGGAGGCGCGTCGCATGTTCGGGTTTGTCCCCCATGGCACAGGCCTGGTTGAAAAGGACTGCAAGGGTCTTGATGTGAAATGTGGTATGGCCAACCTGGTCAAGAGCATACTCAACGGCGCTTACACGGATATTCGCGACAGGGCCGAAGAACGCTTTGTTGCCAACGCGGTAGCAAGGGCGGAAGCCAGGAAAGTGACCATCGACGAGGCAGTGAATGCGGCTACGACAGAACTTGATGCAGCAATCGATTCACTGCAAAAGCAAACCCGGGCTACGATCTACCGGGTCTACCAGGTGAGCCGCATAACCCAGGTCCTGTTTACCGCCTGGTTAATCATCATTGCGATAAAAAGCTTCCTTTACGTCTTCTCGCGCGTGATATTCGACAAGGCCACCGATATTCACGTCGACCTGCTGGAGCATGAGTCCGACGCGAAACAGGGTTCGGTCAAGCACCTGCAGGAAGTCACGATTCCCGGTGACTATCCTTACGACATTTACTACAAGTCCAATTATCAACCGCTTGGTCCTGCCCCCCGTTTCAGCATTCCGCAGTGGCGATCGTCGTTGCTGTCGAGAGTCCGCTTCGGGGCCTGGAATATGAACCGTATCGCCATGCCACTTGAAGATGATAAAGGTATTACCTTCAATGCCATCGAAGCCGAGTACCTGGTTGACTGGCAAATGGAAGAAGGAGAGGAAGTTATCTTCAGCTACGGCAATTTTGTCGCGATGAATGAGAATATCGAGTTACGCACCGTGATCAGCCTGCGGGTGGCCACGATGTTAATGGGGCGTTTTATTTTTCATACGGCACGCTGCAAGCAAGGGAACGGACGGCTTATCCTGCGTACCCGCGGCAAGCCGGCGACTGCCGAGCAGGTCAGGCAAAGTATACCTGCATCGCGATTGATCGCCTGGAACCGGTACGCACGATTTTCTGTAGACAGCCACCTGACTCGTGCCGACATCTTTCTCAATGGCTTTAACCTGCGCCGCAGCGAGGTTGATAATTCCAGTAGACCGCAAGGTATTCTTATCGTCGAGGCTGATGCGCGAAGCGGCAGTATCATGACTGGCACACTGCGTTTCGCCAGGAACTTCCTGTTACCTATCTGACACAGACCCTGCTTACAGGCTCAGTGAAGGCAAGCCACTTGATTCTCACCGATTTATTCTTTCTCCGGTTTCCCCGGCCAGTCCTTGACATGCAGATCGCGTTGCGGGAATGGAATTTCAATGCCGCTATCGCGAAATGCGGCATCAATAGCGAAATTCATTTCAGAAACCACTCTCAGACGACGATCAATATTCTTTATATAACAACGAAGCTCAAAATTCAGCGAGCTGTCACCGAACTCACGAAACAGGACATAAGGCTCAGGCGCACTGCCATCGCTGATCACCTCAGGATTCTCACTGGCTACCTGTAACAGGATATCTTTCACTTTCTGAGTATTGGACCCATAGGCCACACCTACCGGAATGACTGCCCGACCCAGGAGATCATGTAGCATCCAGTTGGTAACCTGGCCTGATATCAGTTCAGAGTTGGGCACGATCACATCGGCCCGATCGAATGTCTGGATTTGCGTGGAACGGATCCGGATACGTTTGACATAACCTTCTGTATTGCCGACCACGATCCAGTCACCGGTCTTGACCGGACGTTCAAACAACAGGATCAAACCGGATATGAAATTATTGACAATGTTCTGCAGTCCAAACCCGATACCAACCGACAGTGCTCCTGCAATAATGGCGAGATTCGAAAAGTCCAGGCCGGCAATACCAAGCGCAACAATGATCGCAATTGCGGTGCCCACATAACCAACGATGGTCACCATGGCCTCACGGGCCCCTCTCTCCATTGGTGAACTCTCAAGATTGTGCAGTAACCGGCCCTTAATCCAGGCGCTGATGGCAACCAGCACACCCAGGCTCAACAGCGCAATCAGAATCCGCGAAGGTACTACCTTCAGAGAGCCGATTGTGAATCCCTGGGTAAACAGAAATTCGAGTTGTTGCACGGCATTTTCGGATAAATCCCAGATCAGGATTAACAGCCAGATCAACAACAACAGAAGGCCCAGGTTTACGACCATTCGTATCCAGAAAAAACCCTGGATCCGACCCGTGCCATCCAGCCCCAGACTGACGCGGAATGTCTGTTGCCAGCGATTACGCCCGTATTCAAGACCGAGGAGAATTTCC
>JASFNY010000122.1:0-6002 GCA_050116795.1 Thiohalophilus sp. | reverse complement strand
AAAGAGCCACAGATCAAAGCAGACATAGATTACTCCTGATTAAATTTTTTGTTAATTGATGAACCGGTCATAGAGCAGCAGGCTCCATATGACCAGAACATTGATAAGCGCGATAAACACAGCAGCGGAACCGATATCCTTGGCACGACCAGACAGGTCATGTTTTTCACTGCTGATACGATCCACCACCGCTTCAATGGCTGAATTCAACAACTCAGCCAGCAACACCAGAAACAAGCTTCCGAACAACAGGGCATATTCTGTAGTATTACGCCCCAGCCAGAAGACGCACGGAATCAAAAGTAGGAACAGTATCAATTCGGTGCGAAATGCCGGCTCGTGTTTAGTGGCAGCGGTCAACCCCTGCCAGCTATAGCCTCCGGCACGCAGGATGCGTTTGATTTCATTGATAATCATCTACCTAGTTTGCCGCGAATTCATGCGGGTTTCCAGGCCAGGTCCAGCTCCTTGGCCGCCTTTACATCATCCAGCCGGCGAACCGGCATGGTATGTGGCGCCTGTTTGACGATATCGGCGTCGGATTCTGCTTCCTTCTGGATCGCGATCATTGCATCGATAAAGGCATCGATATCTTCCTTGGACTCAGTTTCCGTTGGCTCAATCAGCAGACACTCCGGAACCAGTAATGGAAAATAGGTGGTTGGCGCATGGAAGCCATAATCGAGCAGACGCTTGGCAAAATCCATGGCATTGACGCCCAGTTCCTTGGCCTGCTTGCGCAGAGTCACGATAAACTCATGCGTGGCACGGCGTTGCGGATAGGCCAGCTCGAAACCCGCATCCCGCAGGCGCGCCTGCATATAGTTGGCATTCAGGGTCGCGAATTCACTGACGCGGTGCATCCCTTCCTTGCCAAGCATGCGGGCATATACATAGGCACGCAACAGCACCCCGGCATTACCCATAAAAGTAGAGAGTTTGCCCATGCTGTCCGGCCGCTCCTCGTCAGTCAGCCAGCGGTATATCTCACCTTCTCTGGTCAACAACGGGACCGGCAAATACGGTTCCAGTCGCTGGCTGACGCCAACCGGGCCGGCGCCCGGGCCACCGCCACCATGCGGTGTGGAGAAGGTCTTGTGCAGATTCATATGAATGACATCGAAGCCCATGTCGCCCGGTTTCACCTTGCCAAGAATCGCATTCAGATTGGCACCGTCGTAATACAACAGGCCGCCTGCCTGATGCACGATATCGGCGATCTCCTTGATCTTGCGTTCGAACACGCCAAGCGTGGATGGATTGGTCAGCATGATGCCGGCTGTCTGGGGTCCGACGGCAGCCTTGAGGGCTTCCAGATCCACGTCGCCCTGCTCATTCGTGGGTATTTCGCGAACCTTGTAGTTGCACATGACCGCGGTGGCCGGGTTGGTTCCGTGCGCCGCATCGGGAACCAGTATCTCGGTCCGGGCGTCATCGTTGCGTGACTCGTGATACTTGCGAATCATGGCCACGCCGGCGAACTCGCCCTGGGCACCGGCCATGGGTGCAAGCGAGACGGCCTTCATGCCGGTGACATCCTTGAGCATTTCCTGCAGCTCGTACATGCAGGCCATGAACCCCTGGCTCATGTTATCCGGGCTCATGGGATGCCGGCGCAAAAAACCCGGCAGCATGGCCAATGAATTACAACCGCGCGGGTTGTACTTCATTGTGCAGGAGCCCAGCGGATAGAAATGGGTGTCGATGGAGAAGTTTTTCTGTGACAGCCGGGTGTAATGGCGCACCGCCTGCATCTCGGAAACTTCCGGCAGTTGCGGTTTGGACTTGCGCTGGAATTGCTCGGGGATATCACTTACCTCGACATCGTCCAGCGGCGCCTGCGGCGGATTGACACGACCACTTCGGGATTGCTCAAAGATCAACATAATATGTAATACCTTCTGTTTAACCTAATGCCGCCAGGGCCTTCTGGTAATCCGGCTCCTGGGCGATTTCCGGTACCATCTCGGTGTAAATCACCTTGTCATTTTCATCGATAACCACCACGGCACGGGCAGTAATCCCGGCCATGGGCCCATCCTGAATCAATACGCCATAGTCCTTGGCAAAGTTCTTGTTCCGCATCATGGACAGTGGAATGACATTGTCCAACTTCTCGCAGAATCGACTCATTGCAAATGGCAGATCGGCGGAAACGATCAGCATGACAACATCATCCCGTCCCTTGGATGCTTCATTGAATTTCAGTGTCGAGGTCGCGCATATCGGGGTGTCCAGACTCGGCACAATATTCAACAGTTTCTTCTTGCCTTTGTAATTATCCAGTCCAACGTCGTTGAGGTTGGCATCCGTCAGTTTAAACGCCGGAGCATCAGTGCCCACTAAAGGAAGGTCACCATTAGTACTGATTGGATTACCCCCCAATGTAATCTGCGCCATTGTTCTCCTCCCAGGTAATAGTACTGAGCTTTATACCTGGGCCGTCTGGGTCTGGGCCGCAGAGGGTGCGGATTGAATACCACTGGCAATCCGCTCAACCGCTTCGACAAAGGTTTCGATATCCGATTCGGTTTTGGTTTCGGTCGCACACAACAACAGGCAGTTCTGCAATTCGGGATAATCCTGTTCCAGAGGGTAACCACCGACAATACCTTCGGCTGACAATGCATCAAGGACATCCCGGACTGGCTGTTTAAAACGCACAACCACTTCGTGGAACACGGGCCGGTCGAACAGCTGCTCGACACCCGCGACCTTCTCAACCAGGCGCTTGGCCAGCTTCGCGGTATTGACATGACTGTGGCTGGCGACCCGCTGCAAACCCCGCGGTCCGAGCAACGCCATATAAATGGTCGCAGCCGTTACCAGTAGTCCCTGGTTAGTACAAATGTTGGATGTCGCCTTGGAACGACGAATGTGCTGTTCACGTGCCTGCAGGGTCAGGGCAAAACCTTCCTTGCCGTCGACGTCAACCGTGCGGCCGATAATCCGGCCCGGCATCTGGCGCACGTAATCCTGGCGACAACACATGAAACCGAAGTAAGGTCCACCGGAAGACAAAGGGGCACCCAGCGGTTGACCGTCACCACAGGCGATATCGGCACCGATCTCACCCCACTCACCCGGCGGTGTCAGCAGTGCCAGCGCCGTCGGGTTGACAACCGCGATAACCAGTGCGCCATGTTCGTGCGCCCAGTCAGTCAATGCATCCACCTCTTCGAGATTGCCAAAGAAATTGGGCTGGGGAATCACCAGTGCGGTGAAATCACCAGGATCTTTTGGCAAAGAGTCGGGATCGATGATGCCGCTGTTGCGATCGTAATCCAGTTCCTCAAATTCGATACCCTGGTTATGCACGATGGAATGCGCGACCTTGCGATATGACGGATGCACAGTCCTGGGCATCAGGATTCGTTTGGACTTCGATTTACGATTGGCCCGCACTGACATCAACACGGCCTCGGCCAGTGAAGAGGCACCGTCATACAACGAGGCATTGGAAACATCCATACCGGTCAGGCTGGACATCATGGTCTGGTATTCATAGAGCAGTTGCAGGGTGCCCTGGCTGGCCTCGGCCTGGTAAGGGGTATAGGCGGAGTAGAATTCGCCCCGCGTAGTGAGCTCCCATACCGCTGCAGGAATATGATGTTCGTAGGCGCCTGCTCCGAGGAAACAGAGCGTACGAGCATCCTGCTCGGCACGTTCGTGCATAATCCGGGTCACGTCCATTTCATTGGCGGACGTTGGAACTTCCTCCAACCCGGGGCTGCGCAGGCTTTGAGGAATTTCGTCAAATAACTGCTCGATGCTGTCGGCGCCGATCGCCTTGAGCATTTCGGCAATATCTTTTTCGGTATGGGGGATAAAAGGCATTGGTTTTGTACCTGGTTACGTCAATTGAGCCCAGAGTGCTTAATGTTCGTCTTCTGCAACGACTTCGGCATACGCATCAGCATCCATCAGCCCGTCATAAGCACCTTCATCTTCAGGCTTGAGCTTCAAAATCCAGCCATCGCCATAGGGATCGTTATTGATGGTTTCCGGTGTATCTGCCAGTGCTTCATTGCTTTCCACAACTTCACCGGCTACCGGGCAATACACGTCCGATGCGGCCTTGACCGATTCGATGACAGCGCAATCGTCGCCATCGTTAAAGCTGCTACCGACTTCCGGTACTTCCACGAATACCAGATCACCCAGCAGTTGCTGGGCATGATCGGTGATACCAACGATCAACGTGCCGTCTTCTTCACGCTTGACCCATTCGTGGGATTTTGTAAAACGCAGTTCCTGTGGAATATTGCTCATTGTTTTTTCCTCTGAAGATTATCTGAATAGTCAAATTTCGATACAGGCCTTGCCGTTACGCACAAACGGCATCTTCACAACCCGGGCGTTCAGATGCTTGCCCCGTACTTCAACCTGGCACTGACTGTCCACCGAGGACGGTACCCTGGCAAATGCGATTGATTTGCCCAGCGTCGGCGAAAAACTGCCGCTGGTGATTTCGCCGGCTTCCTCGCCGTTGACAATGACTTTCTGGTGATCACGCAATACACCGCGGTCCTCCAGCACCAGGCCCACTAACTTGTGCTTGACGCCGTCCGTCTTCTGCCGGGTTATCGCGTCCCGTCCGATGAAGTCGCGATCTTCCGGTTCCCAGGCCACGGTCCAGGCCAGCCCGGACTCCAGCGGCGTGGTGTTCTCATCCATATCATGACCGTAGAGGTTCATGCCGGCCTCAAGTCGCAGGGTATCGCGGGCACCCAGCCCGGTCGGTTTGACCCCCGCCTCGACCAGCTTTTGCCAGAAGCCGGGTGCCTGGTCAGCCGGTAACATAATTTCGTAGCCATCCTCGCCGGTGTAGCCGGTACGTGCCACGCTGATCTTACCCAGCTCGCGCATGAAAAACGGCTTCATATCACCAAGCTTGTCGGCGGCATCATTCCCCAGTACCTGGTGGGCCTTGTCACGCGCATTGGGGCCCTGCACCGCGATCATCGCCAGATCGTCACGTACATTGACCGTGACACCAAAAGCCTGCGCCTGCTTTTCAATCCAGGCCAGATCCTTGTCGCGGGTCGCGGCATTGACCACCATGCGATAAAAATCATCTTTCAGATAGTAGACGATCAAATCATCAATCACACCGCCGTTTTCGTTAAGCATGCAGGTGTAAAGCGCCTTGCCCGAATCCTTGAGCCGGTCGACATTGTTGGCCAGCAGATACTGCAGAAAAGGTTTAACCCTGTCCCCGGTCAAATCGACGATAGTCATGTGCGAAACATCGAACATGCCGGCATCCTTGCGTACCTGATGATGCTCCTCGATCTGGGAACCGTAGTTGATCGGCATGTCCCAGCCGCCAAAGTCGACCATCTTGGCGTTGGCGCTCAGGTGCTCTTCGTATAATGGTGTCCGTTTGCCCATAAACTGGTTACTCGTCTAATAATATAAGTGAGAAAGGGGAATTCAGTTCTGCTGTTCTTCCGCATGATAGGAAGAACGCACCATGGGACCGGATTTGACCCAGCTGAAACCCATGGCCCGGGCCTGTTTGCCGTAATCCTCAAACTCGGCCGGTGATAGATAACGTTTGACCGCCAGGTGATAACGGCTGGGACGCAGATACTGGCCGATGGCCACGCGGCTCACACCAACCTCGCGCAAATCGCGCAATACCTGCAGTACCTCATCGCGACTCTCTCCAAGCCCCAGCATGATCGCAGACTTGGATTCAACACCGGGTTGTTCGGCAGCCAGGCGCAGCATTTCCAGCGAACGTTCATAACTGGAACCTTTGCGTACACGACGATAGAGAGATGGTACTGTCTCGACGTTATGTCCCCAGACCAGCTGCAGTTCACTGGTCGGATGTACGGCGACGCGCAGTGCGTCATTCATAATATCGATGGCCTGCTCCTGGCAGCGATGAAAGTCAGGAGTCAGCAATTCGACACCGATCTCCGGCTTGTCCCGACGCAGGGCCTTGACCGTCTCAGCATAGATATTCGCTCCACCATCGGCCATGTCGTCGC
>JASFNY010000121.1:0-6091 GCA_050116795.1 Thiohalophilus sp. | reverse complement strand
CCTCTGGTCTTCTTCGGTTTCAGTTTGCTGGCTACCGTATTGTTTGCACAGCAAAATTTACATGCCGAACCCGGCCGAATATCCCATGAAATTCAGAAGTTACTGGAACGGTCGGAGCAAAGCCGTGTTTCAGCCGATCTCGATTGGGACAGGCTCAAAACCTTTTATTCGGCAAAGGAATATCAACAGCTCTGGGGTGATCGCTATGGTCCTTCATACCGCGCCCAGAAACTCAGATATGTCATGCGCAATGCACATCGTGATGGTCTCAAACCGTCTGACTATCATCTAACGGAAATTGACCGCCGTTGGAGCAGTATTAATGCCACAGATCTTGCGGAACTCGAGTTGTTGCTGACTGACGCTTTTTTCCGTTACAGCATTGATCTTTCCCAGGGCCGTTACAAACCCTATGAAGTGGATCCGGTATGGAATATCAAAGTGCCTGAAACCGATCCAATTGAGTTGTTAAACTCGGCTTACAATTCAGATAATTTCAACAAGGCCCTTCAGGACCTGGCACCACCGCATGCAGGTTATCGCTGGTTACGTGACGCCCTGGCTGAATATCGAAAGCTGGCCAGGCAGGGTGGTTGGCCGAGCATAGAGACAGACGTGTCTCTGGAATACGGGCAACATCATCCTGCTGTAGCGGTATTGCGCGAACGACTCAGGGCCGAAGGGGACCTGACTCTGAGACCGGTACGCAGCGCGGAGTATTTCGACCAGGCACTCAAGTATGCGGTGGAACGTTTTCAGGTAAGACATGGTTTGAAAATGGATGGTGTTGTGGGCAGGAAAACCCGCGACGCGATGAATGTACCGATCTCCACTCGGATTGAGGAAATCCGTCTGAATATGGAACGCTGGCGCTGGTTACCTCGAAACCTGGGGCAGAGTTATGTAATGGTAAATACGGCAGGGTATGAATTGCTGGTGTTTGAACATGGGGAGCCTGCTTTTGGTATGTCTATCATATCCGGCAAACCGGAACGTCCCACACCGGTCATTCAAGGGACGATCCATTCTATTGTTCTCAACCCGGACTGGACATTGCCGCGAACCATCGTGTTCGAGGACATGCTCCCACAACAGCAGCGTAATCCGCGCTATTTTTCAACGCATGGGATCCGGGTTTATCGAAACGACAGGGAAGTCGATCCCGCGAAAGTTGACTGGTCGAGTCTCGATAAAGACAACTTTCCCTATGTTTTACGACAGGATCCCGGCCCCGGAAACCCGCTGGGCCGTATCAAATTCATGTTTGGCAATAACTTCGATGTTTACCTTCACGACACACCGAAACGTCGATTATTTGAGAAGTCGATGCGGGCGCTGAGTTCGGGATGTATTCGAGTTCAGGAACCCTACAAGCTGGCAACCTATCTGTTGCGTGAACAGCCGGAGTGGTCCGAACAGGCGCTACGTGAAGCTGTAAAAACCAGGAAGACCCTGGAAATCTCGCTTGATACACGAGTCTCTGTGTACCTGGTTTACTTTACTGCCTGGGTCGGAAATGATGGCACGATAGCCTTTTATGACGATATTTACGATCTGGATACGAGTAATCCATCATTCTGTATTGGCTCAAACCCTTAATATAAATGGTTGTATAATAAGGGTTTGTGACCAGGCCGGCAGTTTTTGCCGTGGAATTTGAATTCTGGGTCTGCTGACCATATAGTTATCAAAGGTTTGTAAAAAGTTGTCCCTGCATGAACTCCGATCTGACTTTTAATCGACGCCGTTTTCTTGCCTCTGCTACCGGAATGCTTGGATTGCTGGTCGCCCCGCGAGCCTTTGCAAGCCTGCAAGTTGGTGGTGAGAGGGCACTGAACTTTTACAACCTGCATACCGGGGAAAGCATCAGAACCACCTACTGGGCGGATGGTGATTATATCCCCGAGCAATTGACGGCAATCGATCACCTGCTACGAGACCATCGCACCGATCAGGTCCAGATGATGGACCGGGAACTGTACGATCTGCTGTTTGCCCTGCAACAGAAAATCGGACGCAACGGAACCTACCACGTGATCTCCGGTTACCGCTCGCCCAAAACCAACGCCATGTTGAATAATACGACCAGTGGTGTCGCAAAGCGCAGTCTGCATACACGGGGGAAAGCCATTGATATCCGTCTGCCCGGTACCGAGCTGAAACATTTGCGTCAGGCGGCATTAAGCCTGAAGGCCGGTGGAGTCGGATACTATCCCAAATCAAACTTTATTCACGTAGACACCGGCCGACCCCGGTTCTGGTAATTCTGCGATAGCGCGAAACAGGATAAGCAGGGCAGTGACTAAGCTGCCGGTTTGTTTCTGACGTTACTCCACCAGATACGACAGGCGCCTTCGTCTGAGACCATGCAGGGCCCGATGGGGTTGCGCGGGGTGCATGCCACGCCATATAACTTGCACTCCGTTGGGTAGATCTTGCCGAGCACCACCCTGGCGCAGTCACAACCGGGTGGCATTTCGCCGGCGCGTTTTCGGGCCTCATCCTGATAACCGGTGTACTTCTTTCGCGCGTCGTGCAGTTGATACTCTTTTTTGAGCCCAAAGCCCGAAGCGGGAATCGTTCCGATACCTCGCCAGGTGGCATCAGTCACTTCCATAACGTTATATAAATGTCGTTTGGCCTGTGAATTACCGTGTTCATTCACCAGTTCCGGATAGCAGTTGTCAAGGAATGGCTGTTTTTCCAGAAGCTGGCGCAGGGTTGAATAAAAGGCGGCCAACAGGCTTTCATTATTGAACCCTGCTACGGCGGCGGGAATGTGGTGTTGATCCACAACGAAGCGCCATTCCTCCGAGCCCATGACCGTGGCCACATGGCCGGGCGCGACCAGGCAATCGAAACCGGCATCTTCCGACTCGAGCAACATGGCCACTGCCGGCCAGGTGAGTCGGCCCGACAGTAACAACAGCAAATTGTCGGGCACTCCCTGTGCCAGCATTGCCGCGACCGGGGCAGTGGTTGTTTCAAACCCGGCAGCAAAGAACACCACGTCCTTGTTCGGATTATCCTGCGCAATAGCGACGACCTCGGTGGGAGAGGCTACGGGTCGAATATCCGCTCCTCGCGCACGGGCCTGTTCCAGTGAACGTGCCTGGCTTTTACGGACATTCACCGGCACGCGCAACATGTCACCGAAGGCCACCAGGATCACGTCTTCGTTCAGTGCAATCTGGATCGCTTCATAGACATCCTCTTCGGGACAGACGCAGACCGGACAGCCGGGGCCGGGGATCAGTTCGATGTTGTCGGGCAGGGCAGTGCGCAGACCGGCAGAGCTGATTGAGCGTTCATGGCCGCCACAGACATTTATTATTCGAACTTTGTCGGGCAGGGGTAATTGCCTGATCTGTTCCAGCCACTGTTGTGCTGTCAGGCTCATGATTTACTCGGCAACTTGTTGGTTATGCAGGGCGTTGCCGTCGGTCTGGGTATTGGGTATCCGCGTTTCACCCTGCTCCAATCGCTCCCGGTGTGCGCTGATGTTCTCATCCAGCCAGTCGAGCCACTCTTCAAGCCCGACCTGTTTGCGGGCCGAGAGTTGAATGACAGGCGCGGGATTGGCGAGCTGTTTAAGGCAGTCTTCTGCCCTGGCGGGATCGAAATCATCCAGAACGGCCAGCAGGTCCGTTTTGGTCAACAGCATCAGATCTGCCGCACGGAACATGACGGGGTACTTGGCCGGCTTGTCGTCACCTTCTGTAACTGACAGCAAGGTGACGTTGTGATGGTGACCTAGATCAAAACTGGCCGGGCACACCAGGTTACCGACGTTTTCAATAAATACCAGATCGAAATCGGCCAGGTGAATCTGGTGCAGGGCATCGTGCACCATGTGTGCATCGAGATGGCAGGCACTACCCGTAGCAATCTGGATGGCGGTGACCCCCCTGGCACGGATACGTTCGGCATCGTTTTCAGTTTCCAGGTCACCTTCGATTACAGCGATACGATAACGATCACCCAGTGCATCGATGGTGGCTTCAAGCAGCGCGGTTTTGCCGGAACCGGGCGAAGACATCAGGTTGATGGCGAGAACGCCGTGTTGGTCGAAATGGCGGCGATTATGCAGGGCCTGATGGTCGTTCTCTGATAACAGGCTTTTCAGTACAGTCACCGCAGATTTGCCGTCGGAGGTGGTTGCCAGTTTTCCGGCAGGACGAAGCAGGTGCTTGTTACCGGGAGTGATGTTGCAGCCGCATGTATCACACATCTTTTTGACCCATAGCTGTTTGTAAAATGAACATCAGTTTAGTTGTTGTGCCGGTTGCGGAGCCTCGCTGCGATCCAGTTCCAGGCTCGCCAGTAGCATCTCGTCACCGCTGAGCAACCGGGTCTGCCAGTCGCCACATTCCCCACAGATGAGCTTGTTGGCGACGGCTTCGGACTCGGCACCGCAGCGGTTGCACGCAACCCGAATGGGCAGCAGTTCGATCTCCAGCACGGCGTTTTCTGCGATAGTGCCTGCCGTCGCTATAGGAAAGGCCTGTTGCAACAGGGGCGGCTCGATACCGGAGAGGGGGCCGATCTGCAGCGTGACCCGGTGTACCGCGGTGGCCCGATTTTCCATCGCGACGGTTTCGATCTGGCCCAGCAGGCTCTGGCAGACGGCAAGCTCATGCATGTGAAGGCTGTCCCTCTGCCGCCAGAATTTCATCGAACAGTTCCCAGCTGGAGCGGGCATCCTGTTCGCTGATGATCTGGATCGCATATCCGACGTGCACCATGACATAGTCTCCAGGTGCTACCGTGTCATCCTGTAACATGAACAGGTTAACGTCCCGTTGAACACCTTTGGCTTCGCAACGCGCGGTATAGCCGTCGATCGACACGATCTGCATCGGAATACCCAGACACATCTGATTATTTATCCTTGTGTCGTGATGTCTGTTTGGTTGTGATAAGCCGATTCAGCACGAAAACCAGCAAAGCGATTGCGCCAAACAGGACCAGCAAATGATACGGCTGGGTCAGCATATGCCGGATACCGTCGATGAAGCCGAGCTGATGATGCAGCGAAGGGTGGGCAAAGCTTGCCCCACTAGCCAGACTGGCGCCAACCAGCAATGTCAGTTGTTTCAGTATTCGATGTTTCATCACTACCCCCTTTATACCACTTTAACCTTGACCAGTTCCTCTCCCTCGTCATCGGTAACATGCACCGCGCAGGCTATGCAGGGATCGAAACTGTGAATCGTGCGCAGGATCTCAATCGGTTGCTTGGGATCGTGCAACTTGTGTCCTTTGAGAGCCGATTCGTAGGGGCCAGGCTGGCCCTGCGCATCACGCGGACCGGCATTCCAGGTACTGGGCACCACCGCCTGGTAGTTGTCGATCTTCTGATCCTTGATCACGATCCAGTGAGCCAGTGCTCCGCGCGGAGCTTCGGTATAACCCACACCTCGCGCCTCTTTCGGCCAGGTTGAAGGGTCCCAGAGTTTCTCGTTATGGGTTCTGACATCACCTTTGCGAATGTTATCGACCAGCTGGTTGTACCAGCCCATCATGGCATCGGCAAATATCTTGGTTTCCAGTGTACGCGCCGCAGTACGCCCCAGGGTGGAGAACATCGCTTCAAGCGGCAGATCCAGTTGGGTCAGTGCTTTGGTAGCCAGCTCACGGGTCTGCTCATGGCCCTGTGCATACAGCAATAATACCCGGGCCAGCGGGCCGACCTCCATGGCATGACCGTTCCAGCGCGGTGATTTCAGCCAGGAGTATGACTGATCCACGTTAAGGTGTTCATAAGGCGGTTTCGGACCATCGTAGTTGAGTTCCGTTTCTCCATCGTAGGGATGCAGACCCTGGTCCTTGCCGTCCTTGTAGTTGTACCAGGAGTGGGCCACGTATTCCTTGATCTGTTTATCGTCGTTGAGATCGACGTCGTGCACGGTTGAAAGATCGCGATTAAGTATGGCTCCCCGTGGAACCAGGAACGATCCGATATCGTCCATTGTAGTGGCAGGGAAGTCACCATAGCTCATGAAGTTGCCGGTACCTTCGCCCTGTTTGGCCCAGTCTTTATAAAAGCCTGCAATCGCCAGCGTGTCCGGCAGGTAAACCAGATCGACGA